>JBGTBK010000311.1:0-9130 GCA_041749355.1 Sandaracinobacter sp.
GCCGCCTCGAGCGCGGCGGCGGCGGCTGCGATGCGCAGCCGGGCAACGCCTGCGCCCTCGGCGGCCACGATCTGCGCATAGGCTTCGGCCGCTTCGGGCCAGCGACGGGCCATCGCAAGCAGATGGGCCCGGTGTTCGGCCACATAGGAGGCCGAAATGCCGCGCTCGGTCGAAGCGTCGAGAAGGGCAATCGCTGCATCGATGTTGCCACGGCCGGCAAGGCCCCACGCCTCCAGCAAAAGGGACAGAAGCTGGGCGGACGAGCCCGAACGACCGGGCGCAGCGAACGCCTGGCGGGCGGCATCATAGGCGCGCCAGTCCCTTGCGGCGGCGGCACCTGCCGCGCGGGTCAGCGCAATCATGCTGTCGCCCATGCCCTGGCGCGGCTCGGACTCGATGGGCAGGCTGATGCGGTTGGCGAGCCTGACCGCCGACTTCATGTCGCCCGAGAGGATGGCGACATCAAGAGCGCGGCGCTGGAGGTCGGCATCTGCGCCGGCCTGCAGGGCAAGACCGAAGCGTTCGGCGGCAGTGGAGAGATCGTCGCTCGCCAGAGCCAGCCGCCCCTGCACATAGGCCTGGGCTGCTTCGGCATCGCTGGGCGGCACTGATGCCGCAAAAAGCGCCTGCGCCGGCACCAGGGCCAGCAGCGCGACTTGGCAAAGCGAATGTGCAGTTTTCGGCAAGGCTCGGGGCAAGATCTGTCTCCTGCCCCGACTATAGGCAGGCAGGCTGCGCGCGTCGATTCCCGCCGGGCGAGAGGTCGACGCGCGCCGGCCGGCTCAGCCGATCACCTTGGCGCGGAGCTTGGCATGCTCGTCGGCCGTGATGGTGCCGGCGGCCTTCAGCTCATCCAGCTTCTTCAGCTCGTCGGCAGGCGAGAAGCCGACGAATTCGCGCAGCTCCTTCTGGGTCTGGCGCACCTGCGCCACATTGCGCTCGCCCATGCCGCGCCCCTGGGTGAGGATGTAGGCAAAGACGCCGAGATAGGGCAGCAGCACAAGGAAGATGATCCACAGCACCTTGCCGAACCCGCCGACATCGTCGCGGCGGAACAGGTCACCGATGACGGAGATGAGCAGCCACAGCCACAGCACGAAAACAAAGACCACGAAGGCGAACATTGCAAAGCTGAAAATGCTTGCGAACACGGAAGCCATGAAATTTCCCCCAATCGGCGCGACAATCAGCGCAGCCACCTCATTGCAGCCAAGTGCCCCTGTTGTCACGAAAATCCTGACAAGCCCTCAGGCGTCGATCGCGTCCGCTTCGATGGCCGAGGCGTGGGCCTGGATGAAGTTGAAGCGGTGTTCCGGCACGCGGCCCATCAGCCGGTCGACAAGGTCCCGCACCAGGAAGCGGTCCTGGTGGCTTTCGGGCAGGGTCACCCGGATCAGCGTGCGGCGGGCCGGATCCATGGTGGTCTCGCGCAGCTGGGTCGGCGCCATTTCGCCAAGGCCCTTGAAGCGGCCGGTTTCCACCTTCCGGTTCTTGAACTTCGTTGCCAGCAGATAGTCCCGCTCGGCATCGTCGCGGGCATAGACGCTTTCTGCGCCAGCGCTGAGCCGGTAGAGCGGCGGCTGGGCGAGATAGAGGCGCCCGGCCTGCACCAGCCCCGGCATTTCCTGGAAGAAGAAGGTCATCAGCAGTGTGGCGATGTGCGCGCCATCCACATCGGCATCGGTCATGATGATGACCCGTTCGTAGCGAACGGCGTCGTCGCGATATTTCTCGCGGGTGCCGCAGCCCAGCGCAAGCGCCAGGTCGGCAACTTCCTGGTTGGCCCCGATCTTGGCTGCAGCGGCGGAGGCGACGTTCAGGATCTTGCCGCGAATGGGCAGGATCGCCTGGGTCGCGCGGTCGCGGGCCTGCTTGGCCGATCCGCCAGCCGAATCGCCTTCCACGATGAACCGCTCGGTGCCTGCGCGGCCGTCCTTCGAACCGTCGGTCAGCTTGCCGGGCAGGCGCAGCTTTCGGGCGTTGGTCGCGGTCTTGCGCTTCTCGTCGCGTTCGGCCCGGCGGGCAAGGCGCTCGTCCATGCGGTCGATCGCGAACTGCAGCAGCGCCCGGCCCCGCTCCTGGTCCTCGGCCAGCCAATGGTCGAAATGGTCCTTGACCGCGGTTTCCACCAGCCGCTGCGCCTCGACGGAAGCCAGCCGGTCCTTGGTCTGGGACTGGAACTGCGGCTGTGGGATGAACAGCGACAGCATGATGCGGGTGCCCACCAGCGCATCGTCAGCCGTCAGGTCACCCGCCTTGCGGTTGTTGATGAGGGCCGCAAATGCCTTCAGCCCCTTGATGATCGCGGTCCGGAACCCGGCCTCGTGCGTCCCCCCCTGGGGTGTGGGGATGGTGTTGCAATACCAGCTGTGGGCGCCCTCGGCCGCGACAGTCCAGTGCATCGCCCATTCCACGCGGCCCTGGGACGCCGCACCCGGAATTTGCGGCCCGGATGAAGACGGCCCGAACTCGTGGGTGCCGGCAAAGGGCTGGTTGGTGACGGTCGCTTCGCCCGCCACATCCTCGGCCAGATGATCGGCGAGGCCGCCGGGGAAGATGAAGGTCTGTGCCTGCGGCACCTTTTCGCTGGCAAGCGCCGGCGCGCAGCGCCAGCGGATTTCCACCCCGCCGAACAGATAGGCCTTGGAGCGGGCCAGCCGATACAGCCTGTCCGGGCTGAAGCTCAGCTCTGGGCCGAAGATTTCCGGGTCCGGGCGGAAACTGACCGTGGTGCCCCGCCGATTGGGGGTGGGCCCCAGATTCTCCAGCGGCCCCAGCGGCAGTCCCCGCGAATAGTGCTGCCGCCACAAGGTCCGGTTGCGCGCAACCTCGACCGTCAGCGCTTCCGACAAGGCATTGACGACGGAAATGCCAACCCCGTGCAGGCCGCCCGACGTCGCATAGGCACCGGCAGTGAACTTGCCGCCGGAATGCAGCATCGTCAGGATCACTTCCAGCGCGGACTTTTCCGGAAAGCGCGGATGCGGATCGACCGGGATGCCCCGGCCATTGTCGCTGATTTCCAGCGTTCCATCGGCCTTCAGCTCGACTTCGATGCGGCCGGCATGGCCGGCGACGGCCTCGTCCATCGCATTGTCCAGCACCTCGGCGGCCAGGTGATGGAGGGCGCCCGCATCGGTGCCGCCAATATACATGCCAGGGCGGCGGCGCACGGGCTCCAGCCCCTCGAGCACCTCGATTGCAGACGCGTCATAGCCCTGGGAACCACCGGCCGAGCCGGCAAAAAGATCGGTCATTCCGCTTCAATAGCGACAGGCTTGTGACAAGCAAATGGCAGCAGGGCCTGCGGCCGGCAGGCGGGAGAAGGTGCAAGGCCGGGGCACGACATGTGTGGCAGTAATGGCACAGCGACGTGCCGTTTGCGGAGATGTTGCGTTTTTGCGTCTTGTGCGGCGCACAATTTGCGGCAAAATGTCCGTCTAGAGAGCGAACAGCTCCACCGCCGCACATGTGCGGCAGCGCTGGCGAGCGCAGGTCTTTGGGCCCTCCATCGGCAACCGCAGGAGCGGTTCAGAACATGTTTGCCCCGCGAATGCGGTGCCAAGGGAGATAGTTATGCGACTCGTACGTTCCACCCTTCTTGCTGCCGCTCCGCTGATGGTGGCGATGCTGGCACCGGCCGGCGCGGCCCTCGCGCAGGACGACACCCCCGACCTCAAGGTCTCCGGCACGGCGGCTTTCGTCACCGACTACCGGTTCCGCGGCATCAGCTTCTCGGACCTCGACCCGGCCGTGCAGGCGAGCATCACGCTGACCACCAAGCCCGGCATCTTCTTCAGTGCCTGGGGCTCGTCCATCGCGGACTTCAATGGTGCCACCACCGAAATCGACCTGACCGCCGGCTGGTCCGGCGCGATCGCCGGTCTCAACACCTCGGCGGGCCTGATCTACTACACCTACCCAGGTGGCTCGAATACCAATGTTTGGGAATTCTTCGGCTCTGTCGGCATCCCGCTTGGCCCCGTCACGACCACGTTCGGCCTGAACTGGGCGCCCGACCAGGACAATCTGCGCTCCAGCAGCCGCTACGCCTTCGGCACGATCTCGGCCGCAATCCCCGGCACGCCCATCACGCTGTCCGGCACGCTCGGCAACGAGCGCGGCGGCCTTGTGTTCGACGATTCCGCCACCAAGACCCACAAGTGGGACTGGAACATCGGCGCAAGCGCAAGCTGGCAAGCGCTGACCTTCGGGGTGAACTATATCGGCAGCAACCTGACCAACAACACCTTCCCCGGCGGCCGCTTCAACCGGACCGCCCAGGAAACTGTGGTCTTCTCGGTGACCGCCTCCTTCTGATCCGCAAGGACAGACGCGAAAAGGGCGGGACCGCAAGGTCCCGCCCTTTTTCATTGCCGTTCGTCTTCCGGGCCGAGGGGCCTGTCGGGCAGGCCCCTCAGAGCCTCACTTGGCAGCAGCCTTCTTCTTCGGCGCCGGCTTCACCGGCTCGTCAGATGCGGCAGCCTCTGGCTCAGCCGCAGCCTTCTTCGCGGCAGGCTTCTTTGCAGGCTTGGCCGGCGCCTCTGCGTCGGCGGCAGGCTCGGCAGCCGCTTCGGCCTTCACGGCCTTCTTCGCCGCCGGCTTCTTCTTGGGCGCATGATCATGGTCGTGGTCATGGTCGCAATCCGGGCCATGCACATGGCCTGCAGGACTTACGCCGCCAGTGCCCAGCGGAGTCTCGTCCTCGCTCTCGATAGCGGCTTCCAGTTCGGCGCGGGTCACGACCCGGTCGGTGATGGTCGCCTTGCCCAGCAGGAAGTCGACGACCTTCTCCTCGAACAGCGGCGCGCGCAGCTGGGCTGCCGCAATCGCATTCTCGGCGAAATACTTCTGCACTTCGCGCTCCTGGCCGCGGTAGCGCGCGGCTTCCTGCGCAACCAGCCGGGCCATTTCGGCCTGGGTCACCTGCACGCCGTTCTTCTGGCCGATGTCCGACAGCAGAAGGCCAAGGCGCACACGGCGCTCGGCAATCCGGCCATAGTCGCCGCGCTCGGCTTCCATCTGCGCCTTGTCGTCGTCGGTCGCCTCGGAAGTCACCTGCGCCCAGATCTGCTGGAACTCGGCATCCACCATCGAAGGCGGCACATCGAAGCTGTGGGCAGCCGCCAGATAGTCGAGCAGCTTGCGCTTCAGATAGGTGCGGGTCAGCCCGTTCAGCTCGGACTCGACCTGGTCCTTCAGGATGGTCTTCAGCTGGTCCAGGCTCTCGAGACCCAGGTTGGTCGCAAGCGTGTCGTCGATCGCAGGCGACTTCGCATGCTTCACGGCCTTCACGGTCACCGCGAATTCGGCCGGCTTGCCGGCCAGGTTCTCCGCCGGATAATCGGCCGGGAAGGTCACGTTCAGCACCTTCTTGTCGCCGACCTTCACGCCTTCCAGGCCGTCCTCGAAGCCCGGGATCAGCCGGCCGGAGCCAAGCTCGATCTCCATGTCCTCGCCAGTGCCGCCCTCGAAGGCAACGCCGTCGACGGTGCCGGCATAGTCCATCACGACGAGGTCGCCGGTCTTGGCCTTGGCCTTGGCAGGCGCGTCCTCGAAGCTCTTCTGCTGCTGGGCCAGACGCTCGACTGCCGCATCGACGTCAGCGTCGGAGGCTTCCACCATCAGCCGCTCGAGCGCGATGCCGTCGATGGCGGCATCCGGCACCTCGGGCAGGATCTCCAGCGCGACAGAAACCTTCAGGTCCTCGCCTTCGGCAGCAGCCGAATCAAGCTCGATTGTGGGCTGCATCGCCGGACGGATGCCCTTGTCGGCCATCAACTGGTTCACGGCTTCGTTGATCGCTTCCTGCAGCGCTTCACGGCGCAGCGCCTCTCCGTGCATCTTGCGCACCAGATTGGCGGGCACCTTGCCGGGGCGGAAGCCGGGCATGCGCACCTGCGGCGCGACCTGCGCGATGGCGGTGTCGACCTTGGCGGAAATGGCGGTTGCAGTGATCACCACATCATAGGCGCGCTTCAGGCCATCGTTCAGCGTCTCGGTCACGGTCATGAAAAAACAGTCCTCTCAACGGAAATCACATCGAACGGCCGGACAGTTGCTGGTGCGGGTGGAGGGACTCGAACCCCCACGTCTTTCAACACTGGAACCTAAATCCAGCGCGTCTACCAGTTCCGCCACACCCGCAAGTCCCGCGCCTTCGGGGCAGCCGATCGACGCCAGAAATGAAGCGCGGGCTTATAACAGCGCAGCGCGCGCGTGCAAGCGCCGCCGTGCGAAGGTCATCACGGGCGGGACGGGCCCGCCATCGCGAGAACAGGTTGCACAGCTGCAAAAAGGGCAGTATTATTGCCCTATTCCCCGGGAGACTCGCATGACCGCCACCGCTGACGCCGCCCAAAGGCCCGACACCCGTCCTGTGTCGCTCGACGACCGTTATGCGCTCGACGCGCAGCGGGTGTTCCTGTCGGGCACCCAGGCGCTGGTGCAGCAGGCCCGCGATGCACTGGCAGGCCTCAACACCGCCGGCTTCGTGTCGGGCTATCGCGGCTCGCCGCTGGGCGGATTCGACCAGGAGCTGTGGCGCGCCAAGAAGCGCCTGTCGGCCGCAAACGTGCTGTTCGTGCCCGGCATCAACGAGGAACTGGGCGCAACGGCCGTGTGGGGCTCGCAGCTGGCGGCGCTCAACCCCAGTGCGAAGTACGACGGGGTGTTCGGCCTTTGGTATGGCAAGGGCCCCGGGCTCGACCGGGCGATGGACGTTCTGAAGCATGCCAATGCCGCCGGCACGTCCAGCCACGGCGGCGTGCTCGCAATCGTCGGCGACGACCATGGCGCCAAGTCCTCGACGCTGGCCCACCAGTCCGACCACAATTTCTCGGCCGCCTTCGTTCCCTTCCTCGCCCCCTCGTCGGTGCACGAGTTCGTGGAGTATGGCCTGCTTGGCATCGCGATGAGCCGATTTGCCGGCACCTGGGTCGGCTTCAAGGCGACTGCCGACACGGTCGAGACCTCGGCAACCGTCGACCTGTCGAACGAGCGCCGGCTGATCATCGTGCCCGAATTCGACTTCCCCGAAGGCGGGGTGCACATCCGCGCCAACGACATCTGGCGCGACGAGGACACCCGCCTGCAGCGCTACAAGGGCTTCGCGGCCCAGGCCTTTGCCAAGGCAAATGGCATAGACCGGCTTGTGTGGGACACCCCGCGTCCCCGAATCGGCATTCTCTCCACCGGCAAGGCCTTCGCCGACACGATGGAAGCGCTGGAAGAGTTGGGCATCGATGCCAAGGTCGCCGCCGACATCGGCCTCCGGCTCTACAAGGTCGGCATGCCCTGGCCACTTGAGCCGGACGGCGTCCGCGCCTTTGCCGAAGGCCTCGAGGAAGTGCTGGTCATCGAGGAAAAGCGCGAGTTCATCGAGCACCAGCTGAAGTGGCAACTCTACAACTGGAAGCCGAACGTCCGCCCCAAGGTGGTCGGCAAGCAGGACGAGCAGGGCGAGTGGCTGCTCTCGCCCGACAACGAGCTGACGCCGGGCGCGATCGCCAAGGTGATCGCCCAGCGGCTCAGCCACTTTCACGACACCGACCGGATCCGGAATGCACTCGCCTTCTTCGAGAAGCGCGAGGCGCTGCTTGCGAAGTTCGTGAGCCCCACCAAGCGGACGCCCTATTTCTGCTCGGGCTGCCCCCACAACACCTCCACCAAGGTGCCCGAGGGCAGCCGCGCGGTTGCCGGAATCGGCTGCCACATCATGGCCTTGTGGATGGATCGGGCGCAGACCTTCACCCAGATGGGCGGCGAGGGCGTGACCTGGGTGGGCGAAGCGCCCTTCGTGACCGAGAATCACATCTTCGCCAATCTGGGCGACGGCACCTACGAGCACAGCGGCCTTCTTGCGATCCGCCAGGCAGTCGCGGCCAAGGCAAACATCACCTACAAGATCCTGTTCAACGACGCGGTCGCAATGACCGGCGGCCAGCCGGTCGAAGGGCAGCTGACAGTCCACAAGGTCGCCGCCCAGATGCTTGCCGAAGGCGCCCAAAAGGTCTGGGTGCTGACCGAAGATCTGTCCCGCTATGAAGGCGCGCCACTGCCCGGTGGCGTCGAACTGCACGACCGGGCCCAGCTCGATCCGATCTCGAAGGCCGCTGCCGCGACGCCGGGCACAACCGTCATCATCTACGACCAGACCTGCGCCGCCGAGAAGCGCCGCCGCCGGAAACGCGGCCTGATGCCCGACCCGGACAAGCGGGTGATCATCAACCCCGCCGTTTGCGAAGGCTGCGGCGATTGCTCGGTGCAATCCAACTGCGTCTCGGTCGAGCCGCTGGACACCGAATTCGGCCGCAAGCGGCGCATCAACCAGTCAAGCTGCAACAAGGACTTCAGCTGCGTGAAGGGCTTCTGCCCCAGCTTCGTGACGGTCGAAGGCGTCGAGGTGCGCAAGCCCGCCAAGGCCGCGCTGGACCTGTCAGCCCTGCCCGAGCCGCAGGTGCCGGCCCTGACCGAGGCGACGAACATCCTCGTCACCGGCATCGGCGGCACCGGCGTGCTGACCGTGTCGGCCCTGCTGGGGATGGCTGGCCATCTGGCCGGTGTCGCATCCACCACCGCCGACATGGCCGGCCTTGCCCAGAAGGGCGGCGCGGTCTGGAGCCATGTGCGCCTCGCCCCCTCCAACGAGCAGCTGCTCGGCCCGCGCATCATGACGGGCACGGCCGATCTGGTGATCGCCTGCGACGCAGTGGTCGCTGCCGACAAGGCTGCGCAAAACCTGATGTCGCCCGCGCGCACCCATGTGGTCGCCAATGCAAACATCGCGCCGACTGCCGATTTCGTGCGCAACCGCGATTTCGACTTCAAGTCGGCGCAGGTGAAGAAGGCCGTGGAGCAGGCCGCAAGGGGCCATGACTTCGTCGCTGCCGAGCGCATCGCAAGCGCACTGATGGGCGATGCCCTTGCCGCAAACGTGATGCTGATGGGCTTTGCCTGGCAGAAAGGGCTGATCCCGCTGCCGCTCAGCGCGCTGGAAGGCGCGATCGAGCTGAACGGCGTGGCGGTTCCCTTCAACAAGCAGGCCTTCGCGCTCGGCCGGCTGTTGGCGCATGACGCCGCACGGGTGGAGGCCATGCTGGCACCCGCGCCGGCGGTTGCTGCAACACTC
>JBGTBK010000312.1:0-4219 GCA_041749355.1 Sandaracinobacter sp.
GCAGCTGGGCGACCTGCGCGGCGACGACTGGGTGGTTCGCGGCGGCCTGAAGCCGGGCGAAAAGGTGATCGTGAGCGGGCTGCAGAAGGTCCGCCCCGGCGCACCCGTCCGCATTGCAGACGCTGTCCCGCCATCTGCGACACCAGCCGCAACAGCAGCGACCCCCGCGCCGCCGAAGGCGAACTAGCCCATGGGGCCAAGCTTTTTCATCGACCGCCCCGTCTTTGCCTGGGTGGTCGCCCTCATCATCTCGCTCGCAGGCTTCCTGGCCCTGCGCAGCCTGCCCGTCGAACAATATCCCGATGTCGCGCCGCCCGCGCTGACCATCTCGGCCACCTACCCCGGCGCCGACGCCACCACGGTCGAGCAGAGCGTCGTGCAGGTGATCGAGCAGGAGCTGAACGGGGTCGAGGGCCTGCTCTACATGTCGGCGACCTCGGCCTCCAATGGCACGGGCTCGATCGTCGCCACCTTCGAGACCGGGACCGACATCGACAAGGCGCAAATGGATGTCCAGAACAAGCTGACCCTTGTCGAGCAGCGCCTGCCCGAAGACGTCCGCCGGCAGGGCGTGCCGGTGGAACAGAGCAGCTCGGGCTTCCTGCTGCTGGTCGCGATCGGCTCGAAGACCGGGGCGACCCCGGGAGAGGACCTGG
Source organism: Sandaracinobacter sp. (assembly GCA_041749355.1). Lineage (GTDB taxonomy): Bacteria > Pseudomonadota > Alphaproteobacteria > Sphingomonadales > Sphingomonadaceae > Sandaracinobacteroides. Next base: position 657 of record JBGTBK010000312.1, read on the forward strand.
GCAATTTCGCCAATGCCCGCGTGGTCGACGAGCTTCGACGGGTGAAGGGGGTTGGCGACGTCACCGTGTTCGCAGCGCCCTTTGCGATGCGCATCTGGCTCGATCCCGACAAGCTCGCAGCCTATCGGCTTTCGGCCGCCGACGCGCTGCGGGCGGTGCAGGAGCAGAACAGCCAGAGCCCGGGCGGCCAGCTCGGCGACCTGCCGCTCGCGCGCGAAATGGACCTGAACGCGACCATCCTGACGCGGGGGCGTTTCACCTCGGCAGACGAGTTCCGCAACATCATCCTGCGTGCCAACCCGGACGGCTCCACCATCGCACTCGGCGATGTCGCCCGGGTGGAGCTGGGCGCCTCCTCCTATGATTTCGAATCCGAACTGAACGGCAAGCCGGTCGCAATCGTCGCAATCCAGCAGGCCAATGGCGCCAACGCCATCGCGACTGCCGAGGGCGTGAAGGCCCGCATGGCCGAGCTTCAGCCCGGCTTCCCGGCCGACATCAACTGGTCCGTCCCCTACGACACCACGCCCTTCATCTCGGAATCCATCAACGAGGTGGTGAAGACGCTGGGCGAAGCGATGCTGCTGGTGTTCATCGTGATGTTCCTGTTCCTGCAGAACTGGCGCGCCACCCTCATCCCCACCATCGTCGTTCCGATCGCGCTGCTGGGTGCCTGCCTGGGCCTTGCCGTCTTCGGCTTCACCATCAACGTGCTGAGCCTGTTCGCGATGGTGCTGGCCATCGGCATCCTTGTCGACGACGCAATCGTCGTGATCGAGAATGTCGAGCGCATCATGGCGGAGGAACATCTCTCGCCCCGCGACGCGACGGTGAAGGCGATGGGGCAGATCACCTCGGCCATCATCGGCATCACGCTTGTGCTGATGGCGGTGTTCGTGCCGATGAGCTTCTTCCCCGGCTCGACCGGCGCCATCTACCGCCAGTTCGCTGTCACCCTGATCGTCTCCATCGGCTTCTCGGCGCTGCTGGCCCTCACCCTCACGCCGGCGCTGTGCGCCACCTTCCTGAAGCCGCACGAACCCGCCGACCCGGATGCCAGGCCCGGCCCGGTCGCCCGCTTCTTTGCCGGCTTCAACGGCTGGTTCGGCCGCACCACCGACAGCTACACCGGCAGCGTCGGGCGGCTGCTCTCTGCGCCGCTGCGCTGGCTTGCGGTGTTCCTGCTGCTGGTCGGGCTGACGGGCCTGCTGTTCACCCGCCTGCCGGGCGGGTTCCTGCCGTCCGAAGACCAGGGCGTGCTCTACAATGTGGTGCAGGCCCCGCCCGGTGCCACCCGCCCCCGCACCGACGAGGCGCTGGCGCAGGTGACGGCGTTCTATCGCAGCGAGGAGGCGGTCGCGAACCAGGTCGTGGTGCGCGGCTTCAGCTTCTTCGGACAGGGCCAGGCCAACGCAACCGTCTTCACCACGCTCAAGCCCTGGGAGGAGCGCACGGCCGCTGCCGACCATGCCGACGCGCTGCTGGGCAAGGCCAACCAGACCTTCCAGGGCATCCGCCAGGCCTTCGTGTTCGCGCTCTCGCCGCCGCCGATTTCGGCGCTGGGCAACTCGTCCGGGTTCGCGTTCCGGCTGAAGGATGTGGGCGGCATGGGGCCCGACGCGCTGCTGCAGGCGCGAAACCAGCTGCTGGGCGCTGCAAGCCAGAGCCCCGTCCTCGTCGGCGTCCGCCCCGAGGGCCAGGAAGCCGCGCCGCAACTGAAAGTGACAATCGACCGGGTGAAGGCCCGCGCGCTCGGCCTGTCGGTCGCCGATGTGAACGGCACGCTCGCGATCGCCTTCGGCTCGGCCTATGCCAACGACTTCAGCTATGAAGGCCGCATCCTGCGCGTGCTGCTGAAGGCCGACGCCCCGTTCCGGATGACCCCGCGCGACGTGCTGGCGCTGAAGGTGCGCAACGAAAGCGGCGCGATGGTGCCCTTCGGCAGCTTCACCCAGGTGGAGTGGATCTCGGGCCCGCAGCAGCTGCAGCGCTACAATGGCTATCCTTCGATGTCGATTTCGGGGATGGCAGCGCCCGGCCGCGCAACCGGCGAGGCGATCGCCGAGATGGAGCGGCTGGCCGAGGCGCTTCCGCAGGGCTTTGCCTATGAATGGACGGGCATCAGCTTCGAGGAGCAGCAGGCCGGCGGCCAGATCGGCGCGCTTCTGGGCCTATCCTTCCTGATCGTCTTCCTGCTTCTGGCGGCGCTCTATGAAAGCTGGGCGATCCCTGTGTCGGTGCTGCTGGTCGTGCCATTGGGCGTGCTTGGCGCCGTGCTGTTCACCATGGGCCGGGGCCTTTCGGCAGACGTCTATTTCAACGTCGGCCTGATTGCCATCATCGGGCTTGCGGCCAAGAACGCGATCCTGATCGTGGAATTCGCGATCGAGGAGGAGCAGGCCGGCAAGACCCCGCTGGAGGCAACACTCAGCGCAGTCCAGCTGCGCCTTAGGCCGATCATCATGACCTCGCTCGCCTTCATCGGCGGCATGATCCCACTGTTCATCGCCAGCGGCGCGGGCGCTGCAAGCCGGATCGCGGTCGGCACCGGAGTGATCGGCGGGATGCTCGGCGCGACGCTGCTCGGCATCTTCTTCATCCCGCTCTTCTACCTGATGGTCCGCAAATGGCTCGGCAAGGCGGGCGTTCCGCCCAAGGCACCCCCAGGCTCGGCCCACCCGGTCGAGGACACTCCCCATGGCTAAGGCCACCCTCCTCCTCGTGCCCCTGCTACTCGCCGGCTGCAACTTCGCGCCGAAACATGTGCAGCCCGCACTCCCGACCGCGCCCGTTTATCCCGTGCTGGGCGAGATCAACCGCGACACCGTCCCCCCGGCCGACGGCACGATCCCTGCGCCCAGCATTGGCTACAAGCAGTTCTTCCCCGATCCGCGCCTCCATGTGCTGATCGAACTGGGGCTGGCCCGCAACCGCGACCTCATGGTCTCGACCGCCCGCATTGCCGAAGCACGCGCCTTGTATGGAATCCAGCGCGCAGACCAGCTGCCCGGTGTGGCGGCAACCGGCAGCGCGATCCGCAACCGCACCGCCGCCTCCGACGCAGCCGGCAACAACATCACCACCACCCGCTACGCCGCAGGCCTGGTCATCCCGGCCTTCGAGCTCGACTTCTGGGGCCGGGTCGCCAACCTGTCCGCGGCCGCGCGCAGCAGCTATCTCGCCACGGTCGAGGGCGAACGCGCCTTCCGCCTGTCGCTGATCCGGCAGATTGCCGGCACCTATTTCGTCGCGCGCGAGGCAGACGAGCGGGTGGCCCTTGCCGAGCAGACGGTGGAGACCCGGCGCGAAGGGTTGCGCATTGCCAAGCGCCGCCTCGATGCCGGTGTCACTTCGGCGCTCGATTTCCGCCAGGCGGAATCGCTCCTCACCCAGGCCGAGACCGAACTGGCCGCGCTCAAGCTCGCCCGCGCCCAGGCGCGCAACCAGATGTACCAGCTGATCGGCGGCCCGGCCCCCGAAACCCTGCCCGAGCCGCTTCCGCTTGGCGCCCAGCGCCCGACCGAGCTGATCGCAGCCGGCCTACCCTCGCAGCTGCTCACCGC
>JBGTBK010000313.1:0-2066 GCA_041749355.1 Sandaracinobacter sp.
CGGAAGAGCAGATCATTGGGGTGCTGAAGGAAGCGGAGGCTGGCGCGAAGACGACCGATCTGGCTCGGCGGCACGGCGTGTCGGAAGCGACCATCTACAACTGGAAGGCCAAGTACGGCGGGCTGGAGGTTTCGGAGGCCATCCAGCAGCCTCGGCGGACCACATCAGCCGGGCGCACGTTCGGTGGGACCTCGTTCGGTCGAGCCCAGCTCTACAACCTGCTGAAGAACCCGCTCTACGTTGGCCGCATCAAGCACGGATCAAAGACCTACCCCGGCAACCACCCGGCTATCGTCGATCGAGGCACTTGGGACCGCGTTGAGGCACAGCTCGCCGACAACTGCCAAGGCGTGCAACTGGCGCCGACAACCAAGGACCCCAGCCTGCTCGCGGGCAAGGTCGTCGATGAGGATGGTGAGCCGCTGGCCGCAACCCATGCCTGCAAGGGCAAGGTGAGGTACCGCTACTATGTCAGCCGACACCTTCAGCATGGAACCCCCGCAAACGATGCTACCACCAAGGGGACAAACGGCGTTCGAATCCCGGCCAAGGAGCTGGAGCAGCTGGTGGTCCGGGCGATCGTCGCCGAGTTGAGAGACCCCATTGCCTTCGCCCGACGGCTCGGGGTTTCGACCGACGGCCCTCGCCACGTTGCTGCTCTCTTGCGGAACGCAGAAGCCATGATCGCCACGCTCGACGGCAAACGAGGACTGCCTGTCCGGACCCTGCTTGGGCGCATCATCCAGCGCGTTACGGTCCAAGAGGATGCGGTGAAACTTGCGCTAGATCCTGCTGCCCTGTGTAGCGAGCTTGGACTGGATCAGATCACTCCCAATCATGACGCATTCTTTGTCTCGATCCCGGCGTGTATCCGCCGGACGGGCCTTGCGGCGCGGTTCGTGCTTGAGACCGGAAAGCATGCTTCAGAAGGACCGGTCGATCAGAAGCTGATTGCTGCGATCGTGAAGGGGCGAGCCTGGTGGAGGCAGTTGCGGGCCGACCCGAGTCTCACTGTCACAGGCCTCGCTGCCATCGAAGGCGCCAGCCCCTCCTACATCGATCGCATCTTGCGTCTGGCCTTCCTCTCGCCCGCGATCGTGGATGAGATCCTTTCCGGCGAAGCGCCAGCCGAGCTCAACCTTCATCGGCTCAAGGATGTGCAGCTCATCGCGCCATCCTGGGCCGCGCAGCACCGGCTGATGGGGCTCTCCGCCTCGCGCGGCTGAGGGCCCAGAACCACTTCCCGACCTCCGAAATCGGCGACTGAGAAACCCGACCGTTCTCGCCCATTTCTGCAACGTTCTGCGCAGGCTCAGGTCGGGCCTGCCCGCCAAAGCCCCAGAAATGCGGGCAGAAAAGTGCGACCCGGGAAGTGGGCCCATATATCTCAGATAGTTGGCGGAGCGGGTGGGATTCGAACCCACGATAGGCTTTTGACCTATACACACTTTCCAGGCGTGCGCCTTCGACCACTCGGCCACCGCTCCACAAGGGGCGGGGCCCTAGCAGGCCTTGGCCTGCATTGACAAGCACTAGGCCTTGGCCTGCATTGACAAGCGCCAGGCCCGCCTCCGCCTTGACAAGGCCAGCCGCCACCGGCTTGTGCCACCGCATGAGCCAGACCGTCGCGACCGTCATCGCCGAAAGCCTCGCCGCGGCCGGGATCACGCACGCCTTCGCAGTCCCGGGCGAATCCTATCTGCCGCTGCTCGATGCCATGCGCGATGTGCCCATCCGCCTCGTTACCTGCCGGCACGAAGCCGCCGCCGCAAACATGGCCGAAGCCGCAGCCAAGCTCAGCGGCCGACCAGGCGTCGCAATGGTCACCCGCGGTCCCGGCGCCACCCATGCCGCAATCGCGCTGCACACCGCCCAGCAAGACAGCACGCCCCTCCTTCTCCTCGTCGGCCAGGTCGGCGAGGACATGCTCGGCCGCGAAGCCTTCCAGGAGGTCGATTACGGCCAGCTCTTCGGCGGCATCGCCAAGCGCGTCGTCACGTTGCGCGAACCCGACCGAGCCGCCGAACAGATGGCCTCCGCGCTCGCCGCCACCCTGTCCGGCCGCC
>JBGTBK010000314.1:0-1754 GCA_041749355.1 Sandaracinobacter sp.
CGCTGCACCAGCCGTCCGCCGCCGGCCGGCAGATCATGGACCAGTTCGGGCGGCGGCACCGACAGCGCGTCCATGTCGATCAGGTTCAGGTCCGCCCGCAGACCGGGCGCCACCACCCCCCGGTCGGCCCAGCCCACATGCGCTGCGTTGCGCTGGGTCAGTCCGTGCACCAGCTCTTCCAGCGGGATGCGCGCGCCGGCCCGGTTGCCCTTCGCCCAGATCGCAAGGGTGGAAGTGGGGAAGCTCGCGTCGCAGATGGTGCCGCAATGCGCGCCGCCATCCGACAGGCCGTAAAGCGTGTTGGGCGCGGTCATCATGGCAAAACAGTCGGCAAGGCTGCCGCGCGCATAATTCACCAGCGGCATGTAGAGCAGGCGGTGGCCATCCGCCTCGCACAACAGGTCGAGCATGTACGCCGCCGGCGACAGCCCCGCTGCGGCCGCCTCGGCCGCGATCGATCGGTCGGCGGTCGGCTCGTAATCGACCGGGTCCGACACCCGGAACATGCGGTCGAAGCCGTGCGCGATCAGTGTTCCAAAGCCCTCGGGCCGAATACTGCCATGCTGGGCAAGCAGGGCTGCGCGCACCTCGAGCTTCTGCAGCTCGGCCACCTTGTCGGCCAGCGGAAGGGCGCCGATCCGCCGCCATTCGGGGCAGAACAGGAAGGGGTTCAGCGTCGCTTCCAGCCCCTGGATCACCCCGATCGGGCGCGGTGCCACCTGGCATTTCACGTCGAGCCCGGAGGCCACCATGGCTGCCACGCGGGCGAAGATGTGGGCGTAGCGGTCGGGCGCTTCGTCGGTCTGCTGCACGGTGAAGCTCAAGGGCCGGCCGCTGGTGCGGGCCATCGCCTCGATGAGGTCGAGCTCGCGGTCGGCAAAGGCGTCGTCGGCAGTCAGATAGGCGTCGGAGATCAGCTGGATCACGCCCTTGCCGGCACGCCGCATCGCAGCCGCAATCCCCAGAAGCTCGGCCTCGCCGGCCTCCAGCGTGCCGATATTCTCGCCCGATCGGCTGCGGTGAACGAAGGTCCGGCTGGTGGTGAAGCCCAGCGCGCCGGCGGCAAGCGCCTCTTCCGTCAGCCGGGCCATTTCGGCGATCTCGGCCTCGGTCGGATGCGCGCGGTGGTCGGAGCCGCGATCCCCCATCACATAGGTGCGAAGCGCTGCGTGCGGCAGGTGCGCTGCCACATCCAGCGCGAACTGCCGCCGGCCCAGCGCATCCAGATAGTCCGGGAAACTCTCCCAGTCCCAGGTCAGCCCCTCGGCGAGCGCGGTGCCGGGAATGTCCTCCACCCCTTCCAGAAGGGCAATCAGCCAGGCGTGCCGATCGGGCCGGGCGGGCGCAAAGCCGACCCCGCAATTGCCCATCGCGATCGAGGTCACGCCGTTCAGGCTGGTGGGTACCAGAAACGGGTCCCAGCTTGCCTGCCCGTCATAATGGGTGTGGATGTCGACAAAGCCCGGCGTCACCAGCCGGCCGCCTGCGTCGATGGTGCGCGCGGCGGGGGTGTCGATCCGCCCGACTTGCGCTATCAACCCGTCCTTGACCCCGATGTCCGCGGTGCGCGCAGCTGCCCCGGTCCCGTCCACGAGGGACGCATTGCGAATGACGATGTCCAGCATGTTGCACTCTCCCGCCGCCATTGGCCGTCTGCGGGCGCCCCTCGTCAAGCTGGTGAAGGGGTGAGCAAGGCGTCGCGCACCGTCACCCGCCGCGAGGCGCTGGTGCTTGGCGGGCTGCTGGGCGCAGCC
>JBGTBK010000315.1:0-6268 GCA_041749355.1 Sandaracinobacter sp.
CGCCGCCACCAGCTTCTTCCGCGCCGCGCTGAACCAGGCCATCGCCACCCCGCAGCCCCCCGAAGTCGGCCCCTTCCTGCGCCGCGCACAGGAATGGCTGGCAGAGGCCTCCACCCGCTTCGAAGCCCATCTGCGCGACACGCTGGGCGACACCAGCGCACTCCCGCGCCTCTCCCACGCGATCGACCTGCTGACCGGCAAGACCCAGATCTACCAGCAGCAGCCCAGCATGTTCTATTTCCCCGGCCTCCCCCAGCGCCCCTTCTACGAACGCGAGGAGTTCGCCTGGATCGCGGAAGTCGAAACCGCCATTCCGCTGATGTGGGCCGAACTGAAAGCAAAGCTCGCCGACGGCGCCGACTTCCGCCCCTATGTCGAAACCCGCACCGACCGGCCCAGCCCGAACAACCCGCTGAAGGACGATCCCAGCTGGGGCGCCCACTATTTCTGGAACAACGGCGAAGTCGTGGAACCCAACGCCGCCGCCGCACCCGCCACAATGAAGGCGCTGGCCGCCGCCCCCATCCCGCACATCAAGGGCCGCTCCCCCATGGCGCTCTGGTCCCTGCTGAAACCCGGCACCCACATCCAGCCCCACACCGGCATGCTGAACACCCGCCTGATCGTCCACGTGCCGCTGATCACCAACCCCGACTGCGCCATCCGCGTGGCCCACGAAACCCGCCAATGGGAGCCGGGCAAGGCCCTCATCTTCGACGACAGCTTCGAACATGAAGCCTGGAACCGCGGCAAGGACACCCGCGTCATCCTGCTCTTCGAAATCTGGTGCCCGGAGATCGACGAGGCCGAACGCGCCGCGCTGACAAAGCTGTTCGAAACGATCGACGAGCTGAAACCGGCCGAGGCTGGGAACGGGTTTTAGGGGGAAGGGGCCTCCGGCGGGCAGGGAAATGATTTCCCTGCACCCTCATTGTTCTGAGCCGGCGCTCCCACCCTGTCACTCCGGGCTTTACCCGGAGTCCAGCTTTGATTGCGCCTTTGGCGCGGAGGAATGTCCGAGTTTGGGTGGAAAGCAGACACCCGCTATGGCGCTTTCAAGCGGATAGCGAAGGTAACGAATGCTAGTTTCGCCGTCGACAACGTGCCGGTGCGTCCTTCAAGTCTGGCCCCGTATAGCAGGGTAGACCCAAGGCAGCGTCCAGAGCGGGCCGCTGGATCATCAGATGGCTGCCACCAAACACAACAAGAACAGTGTTGCCTGCTTGCAAGTGGCCGATGATCAACTCGTGGAGAAAGACGTCGCGTGCACGTGATACCTCTGCCGCGATCTTGTTTGACCTGAACGATCCGTTCTGAAGCGGCCCCACCTCCTCCATGGTAAAGTCGGCAGCGATTGGCTTGCTATTGGTCGCCTGATACCAACTGGCCCATGCGGCGAAGTCGGGCAAGGCGGCACTTTCAAGCGCGAGCGCGCCGCGAGCGCGAGGCAGCTCCTGATCGACTAGCGCTTGCAGCCGTTCGTCCCCCGCATGGTCGATCCTGCGCTCCCGGATCCATTGCGGAATAACTCGTAGAATATAGTATCCGAGCACGTCCTCTTCAGAAAACCCTCGGCCGAGAACCTGCGGCTTGATCTCTATATCATCTGGTTCTCCGCCCCACACCTGCGCGCCCTCTTGAACCGCGCCCGCAATCGTCGGCACGCTTTCTCCGCCTTCCTGATAACCGTTGCGAGCTTCTTCGCGCGCATACTCCATGAGGCGTGGCGGGTTGGCGCCCTTGGACGTTGGGTAACCCTCAGCGATTGCCACATCGACCTCGAAACCGGAGTAGGCGTCATTGATCATTCTGAACGTCGCGCTGTCTGACTGGTTCTCGTGTAGCGCTCCGACAAAGATGAGTTGTGCTTTGCCCAAGTTGTATACTGCAGCGAACGCCTCCTCTGGCTGACTATCCCGTAGCTGCGTAGTCCAAGCTGCTAGGCGGGCTGTTTCAGGCTTCACTCCCGGCGACGAGCAGCTTGCGAGCAGCACCACAATAAGCGCGGGAACAAGCTTCGGCGCTAATCTCATCATCGCTCTCCGCTGGCGCAAGAAGCGCAAAGCTATGCCTAAGCGGTGATGTCTGCAACGGGGTCGAAAGCTGCCAGTCCCATATGCGCCGCAGGCCTTCAAACACTCAGGCAGAAAACCGAGCCCACGGGTGAAGGGCAGGCTCAACTCAGAGGGTGCAGGGAAATCATTTCCCTGCCGGGTCTCGGGCAGAGCCCGAGCCGCCGGAGGCCCTAAACCCCCGTCCGGAAGGCGTTGGTGATCGGATACCGCCGGTCCCGCCCGAAATTGCGCGGGCCGATCTTCACGCCCGGCGGCGCCTGGCGGCGCTTGTACTCGGCCACATAGAGCAGGCGCTCGATGCGCTTCACCGTCTCCAGGTCCGCCACCCCGCGCGCCACGATGTCGGCGGCGGCGAGTTCCTCTTCCACCAGCCCCTCCAGGATCGGGTCGAGCACGTCGTAGGGCGGCAGCGAGTCATCGTCGCGCTGGTTCTCGCGCAGTTCGGCGGTGGGGGGCTTGGTGATCACGCGGTCGGGCATCACCAGGCCGTTCGGCCCCAGCCCAAGGCGCGGGCGCTGGGCGTTGCGCCAGCGGGACAGGCGGAACACCGTGGTCTTATAGGCGTCTTTAAGCACATTGTAGCCGCCCGCCATGTCGCCATAGATGGTGGCGTAGCCGACGCTCATCTCGCTCTTGTTGCCGGTTGTCAGCAGCATGTGGCCAAAGCGGTTGGACAGGCCCATCAGGGTCACCATCCTGAGCCGGCTCTGCGCATTCTCCTCGGCAAGCCCCCGCGGCGTGCCCGCAAACGCGCCGGCCAGCATCATTTCCATCGCGGTCACCGCCGGCTCGATCGGGATATTGTCCAGCCGCACCCCCAGCAGCTGCGCGCACATCGCGGCATCGTCCAGGCTCTCCCGGCTGGTGAAGCGGCTGGGCAGCATCACGCACCACACCCGGTCCGCCCCCAGCGCATCCACCGCCACCGCCGCCGACAGCGCACTGTCGATCCCGCCCGAAAGCCCCAGCACCACGCCCGGAAAGCGGTTGCGCCCCACATAGTCCCGCAGGCCCACCAGCATCGCGTGGTAGATTTCCTCCTCATAGGTGTCGGGCATCTGGCAGGTCGCCGCCGCAAATCCCGCGCCCCGGTTCCACTCCAGCGTCACAACCGCCTCGTCCCAATCCGGCAGGCGGGCCATCAGCGTCCCGTCCGGATTCACCGCAAAGCTGCCGCCATCGAACACCAGCTCGTCCTGCCCGCCGCTGCGGTTCACATACAAAAGCGGCAGATGCGTCTCGGCCGCACGCGCCCGCGCCAGCGCCAGCCGCCGCTCTTCCTTCCCCAGCTCATAAGGGCTGCCGTTGGGCACCAGCAGCAGCTCGGCGCCGCGATCCTTCAGATGCCCGCACACCCCCGGAGTCCACATGTCCTCGCACACCGGCAGGCCCAGCCGCACGCCGCGGAACTCGATCGGCTCCGGCAATGGCCCGCCCACGAACACCCGCTTCTCGTCGAACACGCCATAATTCGGCAGGTCATGCTTCAAGGTCACACCCGCGACCCGCCCCTCGGTCAGCAGCGCATAGCCATTGTGCAGGCCCCGCTCGGTCGCCCAGGTCGTCCCCACCAGCAACGCCGCCCCACCCCCAGCTGTCTCCGCCGCCATCCGCTCCAGCTGAACCATGCACGCCGCATGCAAGGCCGGCTTCAACACCAGATCCTCCGGCGGATAACCGATGAGGGAGAGCTCCGGCGTGACGATCAAATCCGCCTCCGCCGCCGACGCCCGCGCCCTCAGCATCGCAGTCGCATTGCCGGCGAGATCGCCCATCGAAGGGTTCAATTGCGCCGCGGCGATCTTCAACGTGTCAGCCATGGCTTTAGTCTAGAACGGGGTTGAAGAAAGGCCAAGGGGCTCTGCCCCCTGGACCCCCGGCAGGGCACTTAAGTGCCCTGCACCCATGCGTTGGGGCACCATCTCGGAGAGCGGCTTCGCGCGAAGCGCATTCAAAATGCCTGCGGCGCAGCACCGTGCGCACCGGTGGCATCCCAGCGAAAAAGTTCATGGGTGCAGGGCACCACCGTGCCCTGCCGGGGTGCAGGGGCAGAGCCCCTGCTACTTCTCCGCCGACGCACCCCCCGCCCGCGCCTTCTCAGCCGCCACGTCCGCGCGCACGCTGGCCAGCAGCTTGGGCGCGTCAAAGACGATTCCGTCGCGGATGGTCCAGCGCACCCCGCCCACCCGCTTTTGCCGGTTGGTGGCGTCATCCAGGCGTTCGTGGCCGGTGCCGTAGAGGGTTTTCAGGTTCTGCAGCGGGTTTTCGGGCACGATCACCAGGTCGGCGCGCATGCCGGTTCGCACCAGGCCGAAGTCGGGTTCGGAGCTGGTGGCTTCGGCAAGGGTCGTGGCGCCGTTGATGGTGGCGGCCTGGAACACTTCCAGCGGGCTGAAGCCGGCTTCCTGCAGCATTTCCAGTTCGAGGATGTAGCCGAAGCCCCAGGTCTGCCAGATATAGCCCGGGTCGGAGCCGGTGGTGACCCGGCCGCCCATGTTCTTGTAGTCGTTCACCAGCCGCATGTACCGGCCATAGAAGTTGCGCCAGGCAACTTCGTTCGCAGTCGTCCAGTCGAAGAAGTAGCTGCCGTGGTTGTCGCGGTTCGATTCGAAGAAGCGGGTGAGCGACGGCGGGGTGTATGCGGCGTGCCAGTCGGCGTTGCGGGCGCGCATCAGGTCGCGGCTGGCGGAATAGATGTTGAAGGTGGGGTCGAAGGTGACGCCGGCTTTCTTCTGGGCTTCCAGGTAGGCGACCCATTCGGGCCCGCCCGGCTCGTGGATCTGGTTCCAGATTTCGGCGATCCCGCCGAAGCGCGCCTGTTCGTCGTTGAAATTGTAGCTGTAGGGGGTGTCCTGCACGCGTCGGTTCTTCAGCAGGCTTTCGAAATGGCCATAGAAATGGGTGATGGTGCCCAGCCCGGCCGCGCCAGCGCCGAGCCCGTTCAGCTCGGCCACATTGGGCTGCGAAAGGTGGGCGACGGTGCCGAGCCCCTGCTTTTTCGCCTCGTCGATCGCGGCCTTCGTGATGGCCGGTGTTTCCACCCCGCGGTTGAAGAACTTGATCCCGTCGATGCCTTGGGCCTTGGCCCAGCGAACCCATTCGCGCGCCTTGGCCGGCGTGTCGGTCGGGCCCTTGGCCCAGCCGCTGCCGAGTGTCTGGTAGACGAAGAAGCGCGGCGCCGCGATCTCGCCAACCGCGCTTCGCCGCTTGTCGGAAAGTGCGCGGGCCGGATCGTTGAACAGCGGCACACCGCGCACCGTGGTCACGCCGTGCGCCAGCCACAGGCGGTATCCATAGGACGGGTCGGGCGCCTTTGCCTCGTCGCCATTGTGGCCGTGCATGTCGACAAAGCCGGGCAACACATACATGCCGGTCGCGTCGATCTCGTGCGCGGCATCGCGGGGTTCCCGGTTGGGGGCCATCGGCAGGCCCGGGGTGCCGGCGCTGCGGATTTCCGCGATGCGGTTGCCCTTGATCACGATGTCGGCCGGGCCGTAGGGCGGCCCGCCGTTGCCGGGAATGATGGTGGCGCCGCGGATCACCAGGGTGGTGAAGGGCCCGACAGAGGTGTCGGCCGACCGCGGTGGCGTCGGCAGCAGCGCCTCGGCGGCTGCCGGCGCGCAAATCCAAAGCGCGGCGAGGGCAATCAGAAGTCTCGTCATGGCTTGGCCCTTTCGATGGGGGGCAGGCGCCACTGCGCCGTCAGGATTGGCGCGTCGGGCAGATAGGCGCGGAAGATCACGGTGATCGGCCCCTTGGCGGGCGTCGGCAACCAGTTCGCGTCAGCGCCCGGGTCGGTGGGTGAAAGCGTCAGCGTCAGTCCGCCATCGGCATCGCGCATCAACCCAGGCGTGCGGTTGCCCAGCGCATAGCGATCGATGGGGTTGTCCACATAGAAGAGTCGGCCATCGGGTAGCCGCTCGTACAGCGAAATGCTCCAGAAGGCGCGCGCCGGCACATTGGGCGGGACCTTCAGCCGGTAGGTCTTGCCGCCCGAAAGGTCGGCGCCGTCGCTGTCGAGAACGGCGGTCCAATAGACCGCTTCCTCGGCCGGAAGCGCGCCAAGCCCGGCAAGTGCAACAGCCGCGCGCAAGCCATCCTCGGCGGCTGCCGTGCCGATTCCGGGCGGCGTTCGCGACCAGCCGTCGGGGCTGTTGCGCGGGCCGGCTGCGATCTCCGCGCGCACCCGCTCG
>JBGTBK010000316.1:0-3084 GCA_041749355.1 Sandaracinobacter sp.
GGCTTGCGGCTGCGCCGGGTTCCCCCTTCGCCCCACTGCCGCCGTCTATCTGGGGAGCACCTGCCGCCACGCCGTGACCGCCACGCTGGCGAACAGGCCGGCGCGGGCATAGGGATCGTCCGCCGCGAACGAAACTGCAGCCTTCCGGTCGGGGAATTCCATCAGCATCATCGAGCCGATCGCTGACCCCTCATCGTCGAGAAGGGGACCGGCAACCACCACCCGGTCGATCGCAGATTCCAGATAGGCCAGATGCTCGGGCCGCGTGGCAGCACGCAGGTCCTGCTGCAGCGGCTTGTCGATGCAATGGATGGCAAACACGGGCACGGGGATGTTAATGGCATGCTGTTTCATGCTGGTCTACCCGGTGCGATGCGCAATTTGCAGGGGTCGGAGGCGCCGGGTTCGGGCCAGCTTCCCCAATCTGGCCCGGGGCTGGACAGGCGCGAAAGCTTGACTGGCTCGCCACCCGCCGCTATGGCGCGCGCTCGTTTCCGGTCGGCCTCTCGGGCACGGCCCTGAATCAGATTCGTCTTTTACCAGTCTTAAGGAACATCAGCTATGTCGCGCGTTTGCGAGCTCACGGGCAAGGGTCGGCAGGTTGGCCACAATGTCAGCCACGCCAACAACAAGACCAAGCGCACCTTCCTGCCCAACCTGCAGAACGTCACGCTGATGTCGGATGTGCTGGGCCGTTCGGTTCGCCTGCGCGTCTCCACCCACGGCCTGCGCTCGGTCGAGCATGTCGGTGGCCTCGACAACTGGCTGCTGAAGACCAGCAACGACGACCTCAGCCTGCGCGCGCGTCGTCTGAAGCGCGATGTGGCCAAGAAGGCCGGCGAAACCGCAGCCGCCTGAATTGCCGCCTGGCGCTAAGGCGCCGGCAGCAGCTCGAATTTCAGCAGGATTGTCTGCTGCAAGGCGTTGAAATTGTCGTCCGACGCCAGATAGACGAACCGGCGCTCGCCCTCCCTGCGGACGGCGAGCGCTTCCATATTGTCCACCAGCAGCGGGGCAGCGAACCGGGCGACTTCCCGTGGCTGCACCACGCCCGTCGCGGCCTCGCCGATGGTTGCTTCAGACAGGATCGCCGACACGCCCTCCAGCGGGGTGAAGCGCCGATGCAGCACGAGCATCGTGTCGCCCTCGGCTTCCAGTGGCTCCATTGCAGTCGGCTGAAACCCGGCTGGCCCTTCCCAAGTGAATCGCGCAAGCGGCGAATCGGGGCTGCCGGCCAGCCCAAGCCTGCCGCCGACATCGCCAGGCACACCTTCGAGGAGGATTCTGAGCCCCGCGCCGCGCGCCGCCACCGCTTCCAGTCCGCCATTTGCAGGCCAGCTATCCGAACCCTGGGGCACCCAGCTCCGGTCTGGCGCCACCCCAAGCGACTGAAGCCGACAGGCCGAGAGTGCCGCAAAGCGCTCGCCGCGATGGCTCTGCTCATAGAAGACCCAGGTGGCGCCATCCGCAGTCCGGGCAAGGCTCTCCGCATCGGCCGCCCGCTTGCTCAGAGGGGGCCGGCCGTCTGGTCCCAGCACCGGGGCAATCCAAGCGTCCGCAACCCCGACCAGCCGGCCGTCCACCTCGCGCGGTGCCAGGACGAACCAGGTGCCCGAATCCGAAACCGCAAGAAGTCGCCCGCAGTCCGGCTCCCACAGCATCGCCGAGAGGCCACCGAAGCGCGCATCCTTGGAGTCTAGCCGGATCGCCCCAAGAAACTTCAGCCGCCCCACCCGGTCCAGCCCAGGGTCGGAGCTGCTCAGTGGCAAGGGCCGGGTCTCGACCGTCAGCGGCGCAACCGGGCCGGACCCAAGCGCGGGCCCGGCAAAGTACAGTGCCATTACAGCGCCGCCCACAAGCGCTCCGGCCGATGCGACCGCGTCGAATATCCATGCCATGCGCTGCTCCTCGACCTGCTGTCTGCCGCATGAACATCCCCTTCAGGCTTGTGCAAGTGCGACTCGGCAACTGTTCCCCTGGTTCAGACCGAAGGAGCCGATGCAATGAAGACGGGATTTGCACTTGCCGCCGCAACCCTGGTCGCGCTCGGCGCGGGAAGCCCGGCGCTGGCTGACAACGACCGGGACGATCGCAGGCACTGGCGCAGCAGCCAGGGCTCAGATGCCTATCGCCAAGGCTATCGCGATGGGCTGCGCGCAGATGACCGGCGCGACCGTCGGCGCGAGGCCCGTGGCCCCGACAGCTGGCAACCCTATGCAAACAACAGCGGCTGGAACCGCGACAACCGCTACGACGACCGCGGCTATTGGCAGGATTCCCGCTATCCCGCCTATCGCGGCGCGTCTGTGAGCGGCTCCTCGCCCTATTGGTGGGGCTCCAACGGCCAGGTCCAGTGCCGCCGCCAGGATGGCACCACCGGCCTCGTTGTCGGCGCACTTGCCGGCGGCACGCTCGGCAATGTCATCGCCAGCGAAGGCGACAAGCGGCTTGGCAGCGTGATCGGCGGAACATTGGGCGCCGTGCTGGGCAACGAACTTGCCAAGGGCAATGTGCGATGCCGATAAGGCTCTGCCAGGACCTCCGCGCGGTCAGGCCTTTCGCCAGCGCGCGATGAAGAATCCGTCCGCCCCTCCGGCCTCCCCCCATTGGGTCGGCAGGGTGCGGACGGTGCCACCGGCCGCCGGAGAAAGCCCGTCCGGAAGCTCGCCCGGCCCCACGGGGTCAGGCTCAACCCCCGCGGGAGGGGATGCCCCCTCTCCTTCCGCGGGCTCGAGCGAACAGACCGCATAGACCAATCGTCCGCCGGGACTCAGCCAACCCGATGCCCGCGTCAACAGGTCCGCCTGCAAGGCCGTAAGGGCACCCAGCTCCAGCGACGCCTTGGCATAGAGCAGGTCCGGATGGCGCCGGAATGTTCCGGTCGCGGAACAGGGTGCATCCAGCAGAATCGCGTCGAACGGCGCAGCCGGCTCCCAGTTCCGGGCGTCGGCTGCCACCACTTCGGCCTCGAGCCCCGTGCGCGCCAGGTTCGCCACCAGCCGCTTCAACCGCGAGGCGCTGATGTCGAGCGAGGTCACCTGCGCGCCGGCTGCGGCCAACTGCATCGTCTTGCCGCCGGGCGCA
>JBGTBK010000317.1:0-5806 GCA_041749355.1 Sandaracinobacter sp.
CTGGGCCGACCTGCCGCTGAAGGGCGGAAGCGGCGCGGACCTGCTGGCCGACATGTTCGGCTGGTACCGGCGCATCGGCGTTGATGTCCCGGCCTTCGATCTGGCGTTTGCCTGGCTGAAGCCGCGCATGCCGACAGGCCCGGCCACCTGCCTGTCACACGGCGATTTCCGCTCGGGCAACCTGCTGGTGGACCGCCGCGGCCTTGCCGCCGCCATCGACTGGGAGCTGACTCACCTGTCCGTGCCGGGCGAGGACCTTGGCTGGCTCTGCGCGCAGGCCTGGCGCTTTGGCCAATGGCAGAAGCCTGTGGGCGGCTTCGGCACGCGCGAAGAACTGCTTGCCGCCTACAAACAGGCGGGAGGGCAGGTGAACGCCGACGAACTCCACATCTGGGAGGTCTATGGAAACCTGAAATGGGGCATGAGCTGCCTTCAGCTCGCCGACGACCATGTGTCGGGCCGAGTGCCCAGCGTGGAGCGCGCTGCCATCGGCCGCCGGGTCAGCGAAGTCGCCGCCGACCTCACCTACCTCCTTGCTTTCGGGGATCTTTGAGGATGGAACATCCGACCAGGGGACACCAATGAGCCATCCCACCGCGCCACAGTTGCTGCAGGCCGTGCAGCTGTTCCTCAAGGAGGCCGAAGGTGCCCTGTCGGGCCGTCTTGCCTTCCATGCCAAGGTCGCGGCCAACAGCCTCGCAATCGTCGAGCGGGAGCTCGCCCAGAAGCCCGATGCAGTCGAAGCGCAGGCGCTTGCCCCCTTCGGTGGCCCATCGGCCCTGTGCGAGGCACTTCGCAACGGCACCCTCGCGCCAGACGACCCGGCCGTACTGCGCGCCATCCGAGAGGCCGCGCTTGCGCGGCTCGCAACCGACAATCCCCGCTACGCCACCTTTGCACGCCTGCAGGAAAGGGACATCGCATGAGCTTTCCGCCCGCCAACTACCACGCCGACATCGACCCGACCGGCGCCCGCATCAAGGCCCTGCGCGACGAGGGGCCAGATGGCCCGATCGTGATGCTGAACCTGCTGAAGTTCAAGGCCATCGCCGACTATCCGGAAGGCCATCCGGACGCCGGCTGCACGGGCGCGGAGGCCTATGACCGCTACGAGGCGCTGTTCACGAAGACGGTCGGCGCCGTCAGCCAGGCCCAGCCGCTCTACAACGGCCCTGCCATGCGGTTGCTTGCCGGCAGCGAAGCCGACGGCGACTGGGACCGCATGCTGATCGTGCGCTACCCAAGCCGCCACCATTTCCTCGCCATGATGGCCGACGAGACCTACCGTGAAGGGCTCGTGCACCGCTATGCCGCGCTCGAACGCACTGTGCTGCTCCAGTGCGGCGCAAACGAGGTGGAGCTGTAACCAGCAAGCCATGCAACTGCGTCATGGCTGCCACAGCCGACGCGCGCGATTTGCTGCGACAGCCTCACCTGTTGCATGCAGGCAGAAATCATATCAATGCAGTGCGGTTCGCAAGGGGATAGAAGGGACACGCCACCCAGATGGCCAGCAGACCACTTTCGCCGCACCTGTCGATCTGGAAATGGCGGGTGCACATGGCAACGTCCATTGCGCACCGGGTCACTGGCAATGCGCTTGCCTTCGGTGGGCTCACCCTGTTCGCCTGGTGGCTCGCTGCCGCTGCAACTTCGGCCGAAGCCTATGAGACCTTCCTGGCCGTCGCCGGCAGCCTCATCGGCTGGATCGTCTGGATTGGCCTCAGCCTTGTCTTCTTCCAGCACCTGATGTCGGGCCTGCGCCACCTGCTCATGGACACCGGCTGGGGCTATGACCTCGGTCTGTCGAAAATGACCGCGGGCTGGACCTTCCTTGGCAGCATCGCGCTGACCGCCGCCTTCTGGGCGCTCTACCTCTTTGGAACGGGACGCCTCTGATGGCCGGCAATTTCGACAGCGCCTCCGGGCTGAAGCGGGTTCGCGGGCTCGGCTCGGCCAAGTCCGGCGTGCACCACTGGTGGATGCAGCGGGTCACGGCCGTCGGCAATTTCGCCCTCATGGCCTGGTTCATCGTCTCGATCCTGCTGCTGCCCACCATGGACCACAGCGGTGTGATCGCCTGGATCAGCCAGCCGCTGGTCGCCGTGCCGCTGATGCTGCTGGTGCTCTCCACCTTCTGGCATGCGCGCCTGGGCGTGCAGGTGATGATCGAGGACTATGTCCATGCCGAGGGGCTGAAGCTGCTGTCGGTCCTCGCGCTCAACTTCTTCATTCTGGGAACCGGCGCCGTCGCGCTCTTCTCCATCGCCCGCATCGCCTTCGGAGCCTGACCCACATGGCAGACGCCTACAAGATCATTGACCATGCCTATGACGCCGTCGTTGTCGGCGCCGGCGGCTCGGGGCTTCGCGCCACCATGGGTATCGCCGAGACGGGGCTGAAAACGGCCTGCATCACCAAGGTCTTCCCCACCCGCAGCCACACGGTTGCAGCGCAGGGCGGCATCGCAGCCGCACTCGGCAACATGGGCCCCGATCACTGGACCTGGCACATGTACGACACCGTGAAGGGGTCGGACTGGCTGGGCGACCAGGACGCCATCGAATATCTCTGCCGCGAAGCCCCCGCTGCCGTCTACGAGCTCGAGCATTTCGGCGTGCCCTTCAGCCGCACCAACGAAGGCAAGATCTACCAGCGCGCTTTCGGTGGCATGACACAGAACATGGGCGAGGGCCCCGCCGCCCAGCGCACCTGCGCCGCCGCCGACCGCACCGGCCATGCCATGCTCCACGCCCTCTACCAGCAGAGCCTGAAGCACGACGCCGACTTCTACATCGAATATTTCGCGATCGACCTCATCATGGTGGATGGCGAATGCCGCGGCGTGATCGCCATCAACATGGAAGACGGCTCCATCCACCGCTTCCGCGCGCACTCGGTCGTGCTGGCAACCGGCGGCTATGGCCGGGCCTATTTCTCGGCCACCAGCGCCCACACCTCCACCGGCGACGGCGGCGGCATGGTGCTCCGTGCCGGCCTTCCGATGCAGGACATGGAGTTCGTCCAGTTCCACCCGACCGGCATCTACGGCGCCGGCGTCCTCATCACCGAAGGCGCACGCGGTGAAGGCGGCTACCTCACCAACTCCCAGGGCGAGCGCTTCATGGAGCGCTACGCGCCCAGCGCCAAGGACCTCGCCAGCCGCGACGTCGTCTCGCGCTCCATGGCGATGGAAATCCGCGAGGGGCGCGGCGTCGGCAAGGAAGGCGACCACATCTTCCTCCACCTCGACCATATCGACCCCAAGATCCTGCACGAGCGGCTCCCGGGCATCTCGGAAACCGCCAAGATCTTCGCCGGCGTCGATGTCACCCGTCAGCCCATCCCGGTGACGCCGACGGTTCACTACAATATGGGCGGCATCCCCACGAACTATTGGGGCGAAGTCGTGACCCTGAAGGACGGCAACCCCGACCAGGTCGTGCCGGGCCTCTATGCGGTGGGCGAAGCCGCCTGCGTCAGCGTACACGGCGCCAACCGCCTGGGCTCCAACAGCCTCATTGACCTCGTGGTCTTCGGCCGCGCAACCGGCCACCGCATCGGCCAGACGGTGAAGCCGATGACCGCGCTTCCGCCGCTTCCGAAGGACAGCGCCGACTTCGCACTCGGCCGCCTCGATGCGCTCCGCCATTCCAAGGGCGGCAGCCCCACGGCCGCGATCCGGCTTGCCATGCAGAAGACCATGCAGTCGAACTGCGCAGTGTTCCGCACCAGCGAGATCCTGGAGGAAGGCCAGCGCAAGATCGACGCCGTCTACCAGCAGATGGCCGACATCGGCATCTCCGACCGCAGCCTGGTGTTCAACACCGACCTCATCGAGGCGCTCGAACTCGACAACATGATCGGCCAGGCAGTCGTCACCATGCACTCGGCCGCCGCCCGCCGCGAAAGCCGCGGCGCCCACATGCACGAGGACTATCCGAACCGGAACGACGAGGAGTGGATGAAGCACTCCATCGGCTGGTTCCGCGACGGCCGGGTGACCCTCGATGCCCGCCCCGTGCACCAGTACACGCTCACCGAGGAAGTCAGCTACATCAAGCCCAAAGCCCGGGTTTACTGAGGAGGCGTAGGTTGGGTTGGTTCGATTCTCCGATCGAAGGGGTTTTGAAGCTTCTCCCTGAAAGCAAGCGGGACGAAGCAAGCAATCTGGCTCAATCTGCGCTTCAATATTTGCAGTTCAACAGTGCTTCGAAATTGCAGAAAGAGGCCTTTGCCGCCGTCGTTGTGTGTTCGTGGGTGGACACATGGAGCGAAGAAGAGAGATGGGAGATATCTCCAATGAAGCAGGAGGATCTCAGGAACCGCTATCGAAAGTGGCACGAAATGATGGGATCTTCTCTTCAGACTATGTATGCAATGAACGTGAAGAAGTCATAACTGGATGCATTCGCGGTAGAGCAGCAAAGAACTAGAAGGTTATCATGGCAAAATTCTCACTCCCCGCGAACAGCAAGATCTCCGGAAACGGCAAGTCGTATCCGGCGCCCGCTGGTGCCAAGAACACCAAGACCTTCAAGATCTATCGCTGGTCGCCAGACGACAATGCAAACCCGCGCTATGACAGCTACACGCTCGATCTGGACGACACCGGGCCGATGGTCCTCGACGCCCTCATCAAGATCAAGGGCGAGATCGACCCCACGCTGACCTTCCGCCGCTCCTGCCGCGAAGGCATCTGCGGCTCCTGCTCGATGAACATCGACGGGACCAACACGCTGGCCTGCACCATGGCGATCGAGGATGTGAAGGGCGAGGTGGTCATCACCCCGCTGCCGCACATGGCCGTCGTGAAGGACCTCGTGCCCGACATGACGCATTTCTATGCGCAGTACGCCAGCATCAAGCCCTGGCTGCAGACGGTGACGCCGGCGCCCGCCATGAAGGAGCGCACGCAGAGCCCCGAAGACCGCGCCAAGCTCGACGGCCTCTACGAGTGCATCCTGTGCGCCTGCTGCTCCACGTCCTGCCCCAGCTACTGGTGGAACTCCGACCGTTTCCTGGGCCCCGCGATCCTGCTCCAGGCCTATCGCTGGCTCGCCGACAGCCGCGACGAGATGACGGGCGAGCGCCTGGATCAGCTCGAAGACCCGTTCCGCCTCTATCGCTGCCACACGATCATGAACTGCGCGAACGTGTGTCCGAAGGGGCTGAACCCGGCGAAGGCGATCGCCGAGATTAAAAAACTCATGGTGACAAGAGCGGTCTGAACCGGCCCCACTGTCAAAACGCATCGTCGCCCCGGGCTTGACCCGGGGCCCAGCTTTCTTGTCCATTTGCGGCGTCATGCGCCACATCCCCTCGTTCGCCATCCCGCTCCTCCTCGCCGCCTGCAGCACGCCTGCGCCCCCGCCCCAGCCGGTGCGCCCGACCCCACCCCAGGCGCTCAGCCCGATCCACCAGAACCTCGATCCCCTGGAATCGGTCTGGCACGTCCGCGCCGGCCTGAACGTTGCAGCCCTCAGTTGCGCCCAGAAGGTCGGCCCCGGAATCATCACCGATTACAACGCCTTCCTGAAGGCCAAGAAGGCGGTGCTGGCAGAGGCCTACGAGGCACTCTCGGCCGAGTATCGCAGCAAAGGCGGCAACTGGCAGCGCACGCTCGATGCCGACATGACGAAGCTCTACAACCACTTCGCCTCGCCCACCGCACAAGCTGCCTTCTGCGACGCGGCCGCCGCCGAGGTGAAGCGCGCAATCGCCGCCCCGCCAGACGCGCAGCAGGCCTGGGCAACCGAGGCACTCGCCCGGCTCGACAAGCCCTTCACAGCGCCAGTGCAGATAG
>JBGTBK010000318.1:0-3267 GCA_041749355.1 Sandaracinobacter sp.
GCGGCATCTGAGCGACGGGCGCGCGGTGGAGATGCAGGATTTCCCGGCCCTGCTGGATGGCTTCTTCCAGCATGGCCAGCATCTGCAGGCGCCGGCCGAGGATGCGATTCCGGTGCTGACCGACCTGTCGCGCGACATGGATCTGGTGGTGCTGACAAATATTCCGGCCGCCTGGCGCGACATCCGGCTTTCGATGCTGAAGGGCCTGGGGCTGGATGTGCCGGTTCACGCCAACGATGGCCCCAAGGGCCGGATGGTGAAGGAACTGGCGGGCGACCGGCGCGCGGTGTTCGTGGATGACCTGCCGCCCCACCACAGCAGCGCGGCAAAGCATGCGCCCGAGGTGGGGCGGCTGCACATGGTGGCGGATGCGACGCTGAGGGGCTTGATTCCCGCCGCCCCCGACGCGCATGTCCGCATCGATCGCTGGGCAGAGGCCCAGACTTGGATTCGGGACTATCTGGAGGGCAAGCTGCCATGACTGTTGTCGAGACGTTGAACCAGCTTGGCCTTGTGCTTCCGGCGGCTGCTGCACCTGTTGCCTCGTACGTGCCGACGGTCGAGGCGGACGGCATGCTCTATGTGTCGGGCCAGATCAGCTTTGCGGCCGATGGCAGCCTGATCAAGGGCCGGTTGGGCGCCGACATGGACGTGGAGGCGGGAAAAGCCGCAGCCGAGCGCTGTGCGCTGATGATCCTGGCGCAGGTTGGCGCAGCGCTTGGGGGCAATTTCGGCCGGGTTGAGCGGGTGGTGAAGCTGGGCGTGTTCGTTCAGTGCACGCCCGAATTCACCGACCAGCCCGAAGTGGCCAATGGCGCGTCGGACCTGTTCGTGAAGGTCTTCGGCGATGCCGGGAAACATGCGCGTGCAGCCGTCGGCGTGCCGGCGCTGCCGCGCGGCGTCGCGGTTGAAGTGGATGCCGTGATCCAGCTGCGCTGAGCCGGTGGCAGAGGCCGTCGCACGGTTGGTTGGGGCGGCGCGCGACATTGCGGCGGCCGATTGGGATCGGCTTGCAGGCGGCGGCAACCCCTTTTCGAGCCATGCCTTTGTCACCAGCCTCGAGGACAGCGGAAGCGCCACCACGCGCGCCGGTTGGCAGCCGCTGCATGTGGTGGTGGATGGCGCGGATGGCCGGCCGGCGGGCATCCTGCCCGGCTATCTGAAGAACCACAGCCAGGGCGAATATGTGTTCGACCAAAGCTGGGCCGACGCCTGGATGCGCAACGGCGAGGCCTATTACCCCAAGCTGCAGCATGCCACGCCCTTCACGCCGGCGACAGCGCCCAAGCTGCTGAGCCCCGACCCGGCGATCCGCGCGCTGCTGGCAGCCGCGAGCGCGAGCGTGGTGGTGGAGAATGAGCTGTCGGGTGCGCACGCGACCTTTCTGGGCGATGCCGACGCAGAGGTTCTGGCGGCGGCCGGCTGGCTGGAGCGCAACGATGTCCAGTATCACTGGTTCAACGACGGCTATGGCGGGTTCGGTGATTTTCTGGGGGCGCTGAGCTCGAAGAAGCGCAAGGGGCTGCGCAAGGAGCGCGAGCAGGCTTTGGCGGGCGTCGATGAGATCGTCTGGCTGACGGGAAGCGACCTGACGGAAGCGGCCTGGGACGATTTCTTCGTCTTCTACCAGGACACAGGAAGCCGGAAATGGGGGCGGCCCTATCTGACGCGCCAGTTCTTCAGCCTGATCGGCGAGCGGATGGCAGACCGGGTCGTGCTGGTGATGGCCCGGAAGAACGGGCGCCATGTGGCGGGTGCGCTGAACTTCCTTGGCGACGACTGCCTCTATGGCCGGCAGTGGGGCTGCACCGAGGATCTGCCCTTTCTGCACTTCGAGCTCTGCTACCACCAGGCGATCGACATTGCCTGCCAGCGCGGGCTGGCGCGGGTGGAGGCGGGGGCGCAGGGCCAGCACAAGCTGGCGCGGGGCTATCGGCCGGTTCTGACGCGCTCGATGCACTGGATCCGCGACCAGCGCTTCCGGGCGGCCATATCGGACTATCTGCGGCGGGAGCGGCCTGCGGTTGCGAACGAGGCCCTGGCGCTGGCCGAAAGCCTGCCGTTCCGGCGCGAAGGCGCGGACTAGGCGTTGAATTCGCCGGGATCGTTGCCCAGCAGGAAGCGCGGGCCAGGGCCGGCGCGGGAGACCCGGTCGGCATTGTTGTAGAGCGCGCAGGTGTCGAGGCTGAGGCAGCCGCAGCCGATGCAGCCGTCGAGGCGGTCGCGGGTGAGCTCGAGGAAGCGGATTTGGCGGTCGAGACGGGCGCGGATGCGCTGGCTGATACGGCCCCAATCGTCGCGGGTGGGGCTGCGGCCCTTGGGCAGGGTGCGGAGCTCGGCTTCGATATCCGACAGGCTGAGGCCCAGCTGCTGGGCGATCATGGCGAATGACAGGCGGCGGATGTCGGCGCGGGGGAAGCGGCGCTGGTTGCCGCTGGTGCGGATGGGGGAGAGCAAGCCGCGCGCCTCGTAGAAGCGGATGGCCGAGACCGAGAGGCCGGTGCGGCGGGCGAGATCGCCGATGGAAAGCAGCTCTGCCATATGCGCTCCGAAATTGCTTGATCTCAACTTAGGTTGAGGTTGCACAAGCGGCAAGACCGGCGCGAATCGGCGCCCGGATTGCAGGAGATTTGTGGTGGCATCGGCTCGACTGGAACATGTGAACCTGACCGTCAGCGACCCCGAGCGAACGGCCTTTCTGCTGGAGGCGCTGTTCGGCTGGAAGGAGCGCTGGCGTGGCCCCTCCCAGATGGGTGGCTGGACCATCCATGTGGGCAGCGAGACCGACTATGTCGCGCTTTACACCCATGAGGGCGAGGCGAGTGGCTTTCCCAAGGGCCGGCCGTTCAACCATCTGGGCTTGGTGGTGGACGATCTGGATGCGGTGGAGGCGCGGGTGGTTGCCGCGGGCCTCACGCCGTTCAACCATGGGGATTACGAACCCGGCCGGCGCTTCTACTTCTTCGATCCCGATGGAATCGAGGTGGAGGTGGTGAGCTACGCCTGATGCGCGGGATTGCCCGCCGACAATCTGCGGCCTAGCCTGCCTCGTCGACGGCACTTGGGGGATAGGACATGGCTGGGATGCACAGGTGGGTTGCTCTGCTGGCGGGGCTGCTGCTGGCGGGATGTGCCACGACCCAGGCCTCGGCACCGCCGCCGCCGCCCACCTCGATTGCAGAGGTCGGCGAGCTTCGTGTCGGTCTCGGCATTGCGAAGGGCTATCTTGCGCCCGAGGCTCTGCCCGACAGCCTCGCGCTGCTGCCG
>JBGTBK010000319.1:0-44994 GCA_041749355.1 Sandaracinobacter sp.
GCCGCGCGCCGAGCCCCGGCTCGAACGGATAGTCGGTGCCGGGCGCTGCCCGCTGGGCCGCCACCAGAAGCTGCTCCAGCCCCGGGGCGAGCGCGATCACCAGCAATGGCTGCTCGGCAGAATCACCGGTTAAGCCGGCAAGGATCAGCCCGCCGATCCGGCTGCGCACGGCCTCCGCCAGCTGCACCGGGTCGGGCAGGTTGGGTGCATGCTGCGACAGGGCGGCTGCGATGCGGGGGAAGCCGCGCAGGCTGACCCCTTCCTCCAGCAGGGTCTGCGCGACCTGGGTGGTGAGCGCCAGCGGAACGCTCTTGGGGGATAGGCTGGCGGCGAGCTGGGGATGGCGGGTGCCAAGATTGTCCAGAAGGCCCTGCATATCATCTTGGCTGAACAGGATGAAGGCACGCTCTTTCAGCAACTTGTAGAGATGTGTTCCGACAACGGTTGCGCAATCGACGACCGTGTAGCCTGCAGCCAGCGCCTCGCCCTCAAGGGCAGGGTCGATCCAGCGGGCGGTCATCCCGAAGGCCGGATCGCGCACCGGCCGCCCGGCGATTTCGGCCCGCACCGGCTCTGCCTCCAGCGCCAGCAGGTCCGACGGCCAGGCTTCGCCCTGACCGGCCGGCTCCTCGGCGATGCTGATGCGGTAGGACTGCGGGGCAAGGCCCAGATTGTCCCGAACGCGCACCATCGGCAGCACGAATCCCAGCTCCTGCGAGAGCTGGCGGCGGATGCCGGTGATGCGGTTCATCAGCGGACCGGTCTCGTCGACCAGCGGGATCAGACCGTAGCCGATTTCCAGCAGAACTGGCGCCGCATCCGACACATCGCTCCACTCGATGGTCGGCTGTTGGGCGGCTGCCAGTGGGGTTGGTGCTGCAGGCGCTTCTGGTTTGCGAGACAGCCGCCAGCCGATTGCGCCGGCAATTCCAGCCGCTGGCAGCAAAACCGACGCCGGCAGGCCGGGTATCAGCCCCATTACGCCGAGCACGCCTGCGGCCGGCCACCAAGCGCCGGGGCGCGCAAACTGCCCGCCGATCTGGGCGGTCAGCGAGCGGTCCTCGGCGTTGCGGGTGACCAGGATGGCCGCCGCAATCGACAGCAGCAGGGCAGGGATCTGCGCGACGAGCGCGTCGCCGATGGAGAGCAGGATGTAGAGGTCGGCCGCTTCCGAGAAGGACAGGTCGTGGCTGACCAGCCCAATGATCAGGCCGCCGAAAATGTTGACGAGGAGGATCAGGATGCCGGCAACCGCGTCGCCCTTCACGAACTTGGACGCGCCATCCATCGAGCCGTAGAAATCGGCTTCCGAGGCCACCTCCTGCCGGCGGGCCCGGGCTTCATCCGGTGTCAGCATACCGGCGTTCAGGTCGGCGTCGATCGCCATCTGCTTGCCGGGCAGGGCATCCAGCGTGAAGCGGGCCGACACTTCGGAGACTCGCCCGGCGCCCTTGGAGATGACGGCCAAGTTCACGATCATCAGGATCACGAACACGATCAGCCCGACGACGAAATTGCCGCCGATGAGCGCCGCACCGAACGCCTCGATCACCTTTCCGGCAGCATCCGTTCCTTCATGGCCGGCCACCAGCACGACCCTGGTAGAGGCAACGTTCAGCGCGAGCCGGAGAAGGGTCGCAACCAGCAGGATGGTGGGGAATGAGGAGAAATCGAGCGGCCGGCCCGCCTGCAGCACCAGCATCAGCATGACGAGCGAAAGCAGGATGTTGGCGACAAAGAAGACGTCGAGCATCAGCGCCGGAACCGGAACGACCATCAGCAGCACGATCAGCAGCATGGCCGCCGGGAGCAGGGCCTGTCCGATCAGAGAGCGGGTCTGCGCAATCGGCAATCGTCTGGCCCGTGCAAGCATCGCTCAGCCGCCCATGTCGGCCAGAAGCAGGTAGGCCAGCCGCGCCGCCTGGGTGGCTTGCAGGGCGTCCGGGGCTTGAGTTGCAGCCTGTTCTGCCTGCGCCGAACGGGGCGGGTGCGAGCCAGCAGCCGGTGCCGCGGCTACCGGCCCAGCAGCCGCGAGACGGCGGGCGAACAGGTCATGCACCTGTTGAAGGCTGCGGGGTTCATGGCCTGCAAAGAAGATCGACCTGTTGGCTTTGGCGGCCCCGGGGAGGAGATCGGCAGCAGCACTGTCTGGCGCGGCCGACAGTTTGCCAAGGAACGTTGTGGCGCCGGCTGCCCCAAGGAAGTGGGCAAGGTAGAGATCGACTGTGCCCACTGGGCGGCCCAGTCTTTGCTGCAAGTGGCTCGCGTTGTCGGCCATATGGGCTGCAGCCATCAGGCTCGCGGCATGGGGGTCCCGACGCAGGGCCAACGCTTCCTGCCGGGTTGATGCGGTCAGGCCATGCTGCGCGCCATGCTTTGCAAGCGTCTGTAGCCATGTCGAATCAATGAACTGAAACAACCCGGTTGCAGACGACGTCCGCGCCCGGGCGTCGGGATCGAAGCCCGACTCCAGCCGCGCGGTGTTGAATAGCGCCTCGAAGGCGACCCCCGTGCGCCGGGACGCCTCGGCCAAGGCCGGCAGGACAGCGCGCGCTGCAGGGGTGAACGGGACTGCTGACATGGCACGATCTTACCAAGCCCCGAGCCAGTCCAGCGGGATGTCTGCTCCATTTCGGACGCACATGGAGCGAGCATGGCTTGGGCCGACTGGGACGAGGCTTGCCGACATTGCCCTGCACCCTTTGTCTCAGGCTCGACGGGGGCTTGACGGGGAGGGCGCGACCTCCGACTTAGAGGCCATGGATCGTGACCAGTTCCGGATGGACCCCTTCGCAGCCCTTCAGCCCCAGGCTGGGCTTGTTCCAATCGTCATCGAGCAGTCGAGCCGCGGGGAGCGGTCGTTCGACATCTTCTCTCGCCTGCTGCGCGAACGGATCGTGTTCGTGAACGGCCCGATCGAGGACAATATGGCGTCGCTGATCGTGGCCCAACTGCTCTTTCTTGAGGCTGAAAACCCCAAGAAGGACATCTTCATGTACATCAATTCGCCCGGCGGCGTGATCACGGCCGGAATGGCGATCTTCGACACCATGCAGTATATCCGCCCCAAGGTCGGAACCGTCTGCATCGGCCAGGCGGCCTCCATGGGCTCGTTCCTTCTGGCAGCCGGCGAACCCGGCATGCGCGTGAGCCTCGCCAACGCGCGCATCATGGTGCACCAGCCGTCCGGCGGCGCGCAGGGTCAGGCGACCGACATCGAGATCCAGGCCCGCGAAATCATCCGCATTCGCGCCCACATGAACAGTCTTTATGCGAAGTTCACCGGCAAGCCGATCGAGGAGATCGAGCTTGCGATGGAGCGCGACAAGTTCATGTCGGCCGAGGAGGCCAAGGTGTTCGGCCTGGTGGACGAGGTGATGGACAAGCGCCCGACGCCGGCCGAAGGCGAGCTGAAGGCTGCCTGAGGCCCACAATTGCTCCAATGAGGCGGCCTGATGCCCGGCCGTCACTGGAGCCATGCGAGACTGCTGCCGGAACTGGTTCCTTTCGCACTTGCGGGAGAGGGATTCCGCGCTAACTTAGAAACGTGGCTCCGATCATCAGGCGGCGCCACTGGCAAAGCTGTTCTCCCTGCACATTGCCTGAAAGCGTGCAGGGCGCAGCCGAAAGAGAGATCATGACCAAGGTATCCAGCGGCGACGGCAAGAACATCCTCTACTGCTCCTTCTGCGGAAAGAGCCAGCATGAGGTGAAGAAGCTGATCGCTGGCCCCACCGTCTTCATCTGCGACGAGTGTGTCGAGCTGTGCAACGACATCATCCGCGAGGAGACCAAGAACGCGCTGGTCAAGACCCGCGACGGGGTCCCGACGCCTCGGGAAATCATGAAGGTGCTGGACGATTATGTGATCGGCCAGAGCCATGCCAAGCGCGTGCTGTCGGTTGCGGTGCACAACCACTACAAGCGGCTTGCCCATGGCGGGAAGGGCGCAGAGGTCGAGCTCGCAAAGTCGAACATCCTGCTTGTCGGGCCCACCGGCTGCGGGAAAACGCTTCTGGCACAGACGCTTGCGCGCATCCTGGATGTGCCGTTCACGATGGCCGACGCCACCACTCTGACGGAAGCCGGCTATGTGGGCGAAGATGTCGAGAACATCATCCTGAAGCTGCTGCAGGCGAGCGACTACAATGTCGAGCGCGCCCAGCGCGGCATTGTCTATATCGACGAAATCGACAAGATTTCGCGCAAGGCCGACAACCCCTCCATCACCCGCGACGTGAGCGGGGAGGGGGTGCAGCAGGCCCTGCTGAAGATCATGGAGGGCACGACCGCCAGCGTTCCGCCGCAGGGCGGCCGCAAGCACCCGCAGCAGGAATTCCTGCAGGTCGACACCACCAATATCCTGTTCATCTGCGGCGGTGCCTTTGCTGGCCTCGACCGGATCATTTCCGACAGATTACAGGGCAAATCCATAGGCTTCGGGGCGCATGTTGCAGCACCGGACGAACGCCGTACTGGTGAAGTTCTGCGCAACTGCGAACCCGAAGACCTGCTGAAATTCGGCCTGATCCCCGAGTTTGTCGGCCGTTTGCCGGTGATTGCAACGCTGGAAGATCTGGACGAGCCTGCCCTCATCAAGATCCTGACGGAGCCGAAGAACGCGCTTTCGAAGCAATATTCCCGGCTGTTCGAGATGGAGGGCGTGAAACTGTCCTTCACCGAGGATGCGCTGTCGGAAATTGCCAAGCGGGCGATCGACCGCAAGACAGGCGCCCGGGGCCTTCGCTCCATTCTTGAAGGGATCCTTCTCGACACCATGTTCGAGCTTCCGGGCATGGAGACCGTCGAGGAAGTGAGCGTCGATGGAGAGGTCGTGAAGGGGCTCAAGCCGCCCGTTCAATTGCTGAGGGCTGACAAGGCGGCCTGATCCAGCAAAGGGACAGGCGCGCATTGCTGCTCCGCGCTGCTGGCGGTCGAGCAGCCATCGCCCCTATCCAGCAGCGGTCGGCTTCTCCGGTTCGGCGGGCTCTGCTGCTGCCGGTTCCATTTCGCTGCTCATAGACTGGCCGCGGATGCACGGCGCCAGCTCCGAGCCGGACGCCCCGGGGTCCGAAACCTGGGGCTGGTCGTTGGGTTGCGGGGCGGATGGCGGCGAGGTCAGAGCCGGCAACAGACGGACAATGCGGGCATCCTGCCGCCCGGTTTCAGCCTCTGCCGCGCGGTCGATCGGCAGGGTCCGGACGTCCCCAATCCTGAGGCCGCAGCTTTCCAGCAGGGGCCGGATTGCCTCAGCGCGAGCCAAGGCCAGCCGTGAGGGCTCATCCGATGCGCGCCCTGCGGTCATCTCGACCGACTGGACGCCCCAGCGATCCAGCGCCCACAGGTGCAGCTGCAGCTGCCGCTCGATCTCGGTATCGGCTTGTGCTTCTGATGGCCCGAAGCGAAGTGGCGGCAGGGACTGAAGCGGCGGGATGATCCGGATGACCCAGTCCGGATTCTCGGTTTGGGCCCGAAGTTCGAGCGCATGGAGTTCGGCAAGCGAAAGTGCCGAGGTCGGTTCGATCACCGCCCGCCTGGCGGCCGTGTCGATCAGGATTTCCTGCAGGGGTGCACCCGTCGTGTAGGACAGGCGGGTCGCCAGATCGGCTTGCGCCAGGCGATCGTTGCGGGCTTCCTGTGCCGCCGACCGCGCGCGATCCAGTTCGGCACGCTGGGAGCCATCGTTCACGAGAATCTGGCTGAGGCGAAGGGATACCGGCCTGTTCAGGGTGGCGCTCAGCCGGCGCTCCAGGTCTGCCGATGCCTTGTCGCGGTAGCGGTCCGTGAAGACGGTGACTCGGATCCGCACCTTTTCGCCTGCGAAGTTCGGGTCGAAGCTGGAGACGCGGCTTCCTTCGCCGAACTCGGCCTCGACGACATTGCGGGCAGTGCGGGTGGCCCAGGCCTCCCACGCGATCTGCCGCAGCGACAGGGCCAAGGGCACAGCCAGGGCCAGCAGGACAAGCACGAGCGCCAGCCCCTGCCGGCGAGACTGGCTGGGCGACAGGCCGCTGCCGAAGCCATAGAAGCGCGCGACAGCCGTTGCCGACAGGGCAATCGCGATGAAGTTGGTGACATAGAGCGCCAGGGCGCCCAGGAAGATCGGGCCGTTGCCGGTTGCCAGCCCGAAACCGACAACCGCAAGCGGGGGCATCAACGCCGTGGCGATTGCGACCCCAACGATCGTTTCGCCGCGTCCGCGAACGGTCGCATAGGCGCCGGCGAGCGCCGAGAAGATCGCGACCAGAAGGTCGAACAGGTTCGGCCGTGTCCGCGCGAGTATCTCGGGCGTGATGTCCTGCAGCGGCGAGAGCCGGACCACCAGCGCCGTGAAGGCCACTGCCAGCAATGTGCCAAGTGCAAGGGCAATCAGGCTCTTGCGGACTTCAGCCCAGTCGAACGTCGCGAGCGCGAAGCCCAGCCCGATGATCGGCCCCATGAGCGGCGAGATCAGCATGGCGCCGATGATGACGGCCGGCGACGACAGCAGCAGACCCAGGATTGCAATCCCGGCCGACATCGTCGCCATGAAGGCATAGCGGCTCGACCAGCCGGCTTCGGAATGGACCCGCTCCAGCACGGCCGGAAGATCGACGCCCTGGATGATGGACCTGCGATGCCAGACGCGCAGCTTGCGCAAGCTGCGGCTGCTTTGCGCGCCCGATTGGACCGCAAGGGGCTGCACCATCACGCTGTCTTGTTCTGCCATGCGCGCGCGCTAGCACAGCCGGGGTCAAAGCTGAACCGACCTCGGCCCCGATCCCGAATTCAGGGCTCGCAATCCTCGGGCGGCTTCTTCTTGCCACCCATCAACCCTCCGAGCGCGCCACCCATTGCCCTGCCGAGACCGCCGCCCATCATGCCGCCGGCAGCCTTTCCGGCCTCGGTCGAGGCATCCGGCTTGCATTTGGGCTTGCCGCTTGCCGTGGCGCCGCCTGCCATTGTTTCCATTCCCAGGACCGCACCCGCCCGGGAGACGTAGCGCGCCTTCACGCTCCATTCCTGAACCCAATCGACCTTTGGGTCCTTGGGGCGGGGCGGATGGATGAAGTTCTGCTCGGGCCCGTGCGACACCAGCGAGATCAGGCCTCCCTCTGCCGCCGCGATTGCTTCCTTCGGGATGGCGCAGCTTGTTTGTGCCGGCGCCAGAAGCTGCTTGCGGCCAACCAGGCGCGTCGCTTCGGATGGCGGGATATAGTCCGACATACCCGACAGGAAGGTCTGCGATTCGCTTGAGGACCAGAACACGACTGTCGGCGTTCCCTTGTCGTCCTTGCCGCCCATCAGCTGTGCAAAATGGGCCGTGGCGCTGGGCACGGCGGTCCAATTCAGGGTTACCGCGCCAGAGGGCATCTTTGCCTGCGAGAGAGCCAGCGGCGCCATCCAGTCCTGCGCGAGCGCAAAATCGATCTGCGGGGTGTAGGTGCCGGTTACACGGTGGGGGCCGATCAGCGTCGCCCCCGCCGGCACCGACTTGTTGCCGGCCTTGCGGTCGTCGTTTGGCCAGCGGCCATAGGTAGGCCAACCGGACCGGCTTGGCGGCCGGCTGATCCGGACCCTTTCGCCCTGGAACAGGTTGGGCGGTATCGCGCCGGCGGCCATCTTGGCGAAATCGAACACCACTGGCTGCCCGGGGCGGGCAGCTTCACCGCAGCCCCAGAACAGCAGGAGCCTGCCCTTCGGCCGTTCGAAATCCTCTGGCGCCTCGTTGACTGTGCCGGGTCTTTCCGCCTTGGGGGTGCGCAGGGGCAGGGAGGTGCCCATTGCCATTCCGGGCGGAATTGCATGCTCGGCCGTGGGTGCTCCGTTTGGCGGCAGCTTAGAGCCGAGATCGAGCTCCAGCAGCTTCATCGAGCCGCCACCGCCGCCCATGGCCATGCGCATCATGTCCGCGCTGGAAGGTTGGGCTCCCGGCGCCATGCCGAAGCCGGATTGGGTGGCTGCCGACATCCAGTAGACGGTCTTGGGGGGCACGACCTTCTGGGTCTGTGCGTGCAGCGGCACTGCCGCCAGACTTGTTGCCAGAATGGCCACACAACCTGCCCCTCGCATCTGCCTGCCTCCCTTTGCCCCCGAGCAGCCGCAAGCCTATGCCGGAAGCACGGCGTGTCAACAGGCAAGGGGAGCAGGACATGGATGGCAACGACTTGATCGCTGCGCTTGGCCTTTCGCCGCACCCGGAGGGTGGCTGGTATCGGGAGACCTTCCGCAGCCCTGCTGCAGTCGGCGTGCGCCCTGCCATTACGGTCATTCATTTCCTGTTGAAGGCGGGCGAGCGCTCGCATTGGCACCGGGTCGATGCTGACGAGATCTGGTTCTGGTATGCAGGAAGCGCACTGCTGCTTGACCTGCATGTTGCCGGGACCGGCCATCAGGTTCGGCTGGGCCCCGCCCTGCTGGCTGGAGACCATGCGCATGCCGTGGTGCCGGCTGGCGGGTGGCAAGCCGCCCGGGTCGAAGGGGGCTGGGTGCTTGCAAGCTGCGCAGTTGCGCCGGGCTTCGACTTCGCTGGGTTCGAGCTGGCTCCACCGGGCTGGTCGCCGGGTTGACGGGCCCGGTAACGGTGTCCACGCAGAGCCATGGCCGAGAATCTGTTCGATGAGCTTTGGGTCGGGACCATCCTGGCTGTCCTCACTGTCATCATGCACGCAGCCGGCCTCGTCCTGCTGTCGAAGCTGCTTCGGCTGGAGGAGAGCGAGGAAAGAGGGAGCCGGCTGCCGCCGCTGTCCCTGCGCGGCGCAGTCGTCACCATCGGGATCGTGCTTGGCCTGTTCGTGCTGCATGGGGCACAGATCTGGCTCTATGCCATCACCTATCTGCAGCTGGGGGCAATCACGGACTTTTCGACGTCGCTCTATTTCTCGACCATCACTTATGCAGCCATCGGCTATGACGCGAGCCCGCTTGACCCCCGATGGCGGATGCTTGCCGGGATCGAGGGGATCAACGGGCTGATCCTGCTGGGCTGGTCAACGGCCTTCTTCGTCACCGTGATGGGGCGGATCCGCCACCTGTAGGGGTTGCGAATCCGCCAGATCAGGCCAGCCTCAATCGACTGCAGGCAGGTAGATTTCGCCGCCCTTCTCGCGGAATTCGCGGGACTTTTCGGCCATGCCGTCTTCGGCGGCGAGGAAGGTCTCGCTGTTCTGCTTGGCTGCGAAATCCCGCACTTCCTGGGTGATCTTCATGCTGCAGAACTTCGGCCCGCACATGGAGCAGAAGTGCGCTACCTTGGCGCCTTCGGCCGGCAATGTCTCGTCGTGGAACTTCTGGGCGGTTTCGGGGTCCAGGCTGAGGTTGAACTGGTCGCGCCAGCGGAAATCGAACCGGGCCCGCGACAGCGCATCGTCGCGCAGCTGGGCAGCCGGGTGGCCCTTGGCGAGGTCCGCGGCATGGGCTGCCAGCTTGTAGGTGATCACGCCAACCTTCACATCGTCGCGGTCGGGAAGGCCCAGATGCTCCTTGGGGGTCACGTAGCAGAGCATTGCGCAGCCGAACCAACCGATCATCGCGGCACCGATGCCAGAGGTGATATGGTCATAGCCGGGCGCGATGTCGGTGGTGAGCGGCCCGAGCGTATAGAAGGGCGCCTCGCCGCAGCTTTCCAGCTGCTTTTCCATGTTCACCTTGATCTTGTGCATCGGAACATGACCCGGGCCTTCGATCATGACCTGGCAGTCCATGTCCCAGGCCTGCTTTGTGAGCTCGCCCAGTGTGTGAAGCTCGGCGAACTGGGCTTCGTCGTTTGCGTCGGCAATGGAGCCGGGACGGAGCCCATCCCCAAGGCTGAACGATATGTCATAAGCCCTTAGGATTTCGCAGATTTCCTGGAAGTGGGTGTAGAGGAAATTCTCCTTGTGGTGGGCAAGGCACCATTTGGCGAGAATTGAACCGCCGCGTGAAACTATGCCGGTAACCCGCTTTGCAGTCATGGGAATGTAAGGAAGTCGGACACCTGCGTGGATGGTGAAATAGTCGACGCCCTGCTCGGCCTGCTCGATCAGCGTGTCGCGATAGATTTCCCAGGTCAGGTCCTCGGCAATGCCGTCGACCTTTTCCAGCGCCTGGTAGATCGGAACCGTGCCTATCGGCACCGGCGAGTTGCGCAGGATCCATTCGCGCGTGTCGTGAATATTCTTGCCGGTGGACAGGTCCATGACAGTGTCGGCGCCCCAGCGGATCGCCCACACCATCTTTTCCACTTCCTCGGCAACCGACGAGGCGACTGCCGAGTTGCCGATGTTGGCGTTGATCTTCACCAGGAAGTTGCGCCCGATGATCATCGGC
This sequence comes from Sandaracinobacter sp., assembly GCA_041749355.1. Taxonomy (GTDB): domain Bacteria; phylum Pseudomonadota; class Alphaproteobacteria; order Sphingomonadales; family Sphingomonadaceae; genus Sandaracinobacteroides. The sequence goes on from JBGTBK010000319.1 coordinate 10,288, forward strand.
TCAAGCTCGGGATGGTTGATGTTGCAGGGGATGATCGCGCGGCCGCGGGCGATCTCGTCGCGCACGAACTCGGGCGTGACATGGTCGGGGATGCTTGCGCCGAAGCTTTCGCCATCGCGCGCCTTGGCCAGCGCCTCGGCACGACCCAGATTCTCGCGGATGGCAACGAATTCCATCTCGGGCGTGATGATACCACGACGGGCATAGGCGAGCTGGGTGACCGCCGCGCCGCCGCGGGCCCTGAGCGGCTGCATGTTGGGGTGAGGGAAGGGCCGCACCTCGCGCTCGCCGGCGCGGACAAGGCCATTGTCCTCGGGCTTCACCTGTCGGCCGGCATAGGTTTCGACGTCTCCGCGCGCCTCGACCCAGGCCTGGCGGAACCGTGCGAGCCCTGCATTGATGTCGATGGCGGCGGTCGGATCGGTGTAGGGACCGGTCGTGTCATAGACCCGGACTGGCGGCTCGTTGGCAGTCGGCTCGAGCGTGATCTCGCGAAGCGGAACGCGGATTTCGGGATGAAGTTGGCCGGCCACGTGGATCTTGCGCGAAGCCGGTAGGGGGCCGGTAGTGACACCTGGAGTTTCCAGATGCGAGGGGATGTCGGCCACGTCAGTCTCCTTTGGTCAGCATTCAGGCGATCGACCTGGCCGGAACAGGGGAAAAGCTGACGTGGCTGGAACAGCCAGGCCCTCCCTCCGCCGGTTTCAACCGGATCAGGTTCAACGGGTCGGAGGCTGCTGCCTCCCTCTCAGCCGCGCATCCAGCGGCCCCCCGGGGACGACCTTAGTGTATCGACCATGGGGCTCAGCGGCAAAGGGAATCTGCGGCTTGCAACAATGTCGCGGCGGTGCCACCCCGGCTCCCGATGCTGATTGGTCACCACCGCCCGCGCGCGATGTTTCTGGAAGCCCTGGCAAGCGGGCGGCTCCACCATGCATGGCTGATCAGCGGACCGCGCGGGATCGGCAAGCGCCGCTTTGCCGATTGGGCTGCCCTGAAGCTGCTTGCCGGCGAAGCTGACAAGGCTGACACGGCAACCGATCATCCGGCTGCCTCGCTGATGGCTGCCGGGTCCCATCCGGATCATCGCGTGCTTTCCCCACCCACCGAAGGGAGAGGAAGCGCGACTGCCTCGATCATCATCGACCAGATCCGGGAGATGCAGGATTTCCTGCACAGTTACCCGGCCATTGCCGACTGGCGGACCCTGATCGTCGACTCTATCGACGACATGAACAACAGCACAGCCAATGCTTTCCTGAAGGAGCTTGAGGAACCAAGGCAAAAGACTGTCTATTTCCTGGTCAGCCATTCGCCGGCACGCCTGCTGCCGACGATCCGCTCGCGCTGTCGGCCGTTGCGGCTTCTGGCGCTGTCGGATGCCGAAACAGCAGAAGTGCTGGCCGAGGAGCAGCCGGGACTTGCCGCGCCCGACCTGGAGAAGCTGGCTTCCCTTGCACGCGGTGCCCCGGGGCGGGTTGCAGACCTTGCGGGGGCTGATTTCGTTGGCCTGGAGCGGGCGATTGATGGAGTGGTTGGCGGCGGGGATGCAATGGCCCTCGTTCGCAGCGTGCAGCCCCAGGGCGCAGCCGCACGCTACCAGGCCCTGCTTGCGCTTGTGCCGCGCCGCCTTGCACTGCTGGCACGGACCAACCCCGATGCCCGCCTGATCGATCTTTACGCCGAAGCCGAGGCGCTCGCCCAGTCGGCCGTTCCGCTTGCCTATGACCGCGGGCAGGTGGCAATGGCCCTGTCCGACATCATGGCCCGCGCCGGCCGCATCCAGGGATCCACATGAGCCGCTATTTCGTTTCGACCGCCATTTCCTATCCCAATGGGCGGCCGCACATCGGCCATGCCTATGAAGTGATCGCGACGGACTGGCTGGCGCGCTTCGCACGTGCCGACGGTCGCGACACCTTCTTCATGACCGGCACCGACGAACATGGGCTGAAGATTGCCCAAGCCGCCCGAAAGGCAGACGTGGCGCCGCAGCAGTATGTTGACGGAATGGTTCAGCATTTCAAGGATATGTGCGCCCAGCTTGATATCAGCCAGGACCGCTTCATCCGCACGACCGATCCCGACCACAAGGCGGTCTGCCAGGCCCTCTGGACCAAGCTGGAAGAAGCCGGCGACATCTATCTGGACCGTTACGAGGGCTGGTACTCCGTTCGCGACGAAGCCTATTACGACGCCGAGGAGCTGGTGGTGACCGAAGACGGCACCAAGCTCGCGCCGACTGGAACGGAAGTCGCCTGGACGGTTGAGGAAAGCTGGTTCTTCCGTCTGTCGCGCTTTCAGGAGCCGCTGCTGAAGCTCTATGCCGAGCACCCCGATTTAGTCATGCCGGCCAATCGTCTCAACGAGATGCGGGCCTTCGTTGAGCGCGGGTTGAAGGACCTTTCGGTTAGCCGAACCAGCTTTGATTGGGGTGTGCCGGTGCCGGGATCGCCGGGCCATGTGATGTATGTCTGGCTTGACGCGCTGACCAATTATCTCACGCCTTCGGGCTGGCCTGCCGAGGGTTGGGAGGCGAAATGGCCTGCCGATCTGCATGTGATCGGGAAGGATGTGGTGCGCTTCCATGCCATCTACTGGCCGGCTTTCCTGATGTCGGCTGGCCTGCCACTGCCGCGCCGGGTGTTCGGCCATGGCTTTGTGTTGAACCGTGGCGCCAAGATGTCGAAATCGCTGGGCAATATCGTGGAGCCCGGGGCTCTTGCCGACACCTTCGGGGTTGATCCGCTGCGCTATTACCTGCTGCGGGCGATCCAGTTCGGACAGGATGGCGAGTGGAACCACGAGGCGATCGGCCGGCGGATCAATGCCGACCTGGCCAATGATCTCGGCAATCTCGCGCAGCGCACGCTCAGCATGATCGCCAAGGCCTGCGAGGGGAGGGTGCCGTCCGCAGGGCCGGCGACCGAGGCCGACCGGCAATTGCTGGATGCGGTTGCCGGGATGCTCGACGAGGCGCGGGCCGCCCATGCCGATGTGCGCCCGGACCTGGCGTTGGATGCCATCTGGGCCCGGGTTTCGGCCGTGAACGCCTATCTCAACGAAATGGCTCCCTGGTCGCTTCGCAAGACGGACCCGGCGCGTGCCGATGTGGTGCTGTATCACGCAGCGGAGTGCATCCGGCAGATCGTGCTGCTGGTGCAGCCGGCCATGCCGGCAAGCGCCTCAACGCTGCTCGACCAGCTGGCAGTGCCTGCAGATCACCGGAGCTTTGCCTTCTTTCCCGAGCGACTGGTGCCGGGAACGCTGCTTCCGGCGCCGCAGGGGGTGTTTCCGCGCTGGACAGAGCCTGCCGAACCGGAAGGCTGAGACGTCAGGCCTTGCGCTTCAGCGCGGCCTTCGAGACGAGGTGCCCGACGACTGGCGCGGTGATGAACAGGAACAGGGCGATCGACAGTTCCCGCAGCGACAAGCCGTCTCCGCTTGTCGATTGGTGCAGGATCGAGGCAATGACAATCCCGCCAAGCCCCAGCGTGGTTGCCTTGCTTGGCCCGTGCAGGCGGGAGAAGAGGTCTGGCAGGCGAACGAGGCCGATCGACCCGACCAGCACAAAGGCTGCTCCGATCAGAAGAAACAGTGAAACAAGAGCTTCCACGATCATCTTCGCATCCTACTCCATGATGTCGCCGCCGAGCAGGAACTTGCAGAGCGCCACTGTTCCCACGAACCCCATCATCGCGAGGATGAGGGCGGCCTCGAAATAGAGGCTGGTGCCGAGTGCAATGCCCAGCATCAGCACAAGGGCGATTGCATTGATCGTCAGGGTGTCCAGCGCCAGGATACGATCCGGCGTGCCCGGCCCTTTCACAAGCCGCCAGAGGTTGAGGGCAACGGAGACGCCGACCATCGCAAAGGCGAGCTGCAAGGCGACTGTCAGCATCCGAAAATCTCCTTCAGGGGCGTCTCATAGCGCTGCTTGATTTCGGCAATCGTCGCAGCCGGATCGGGCAGGTTCAGGGCATGGACGCTGAGGATCCGGCGCTCCATGTCGATGTCGATGGAAACGGTGCCGGGCGTGAGGGTCACGATCCCGGCCAGAAGGGTTGCGACGAAGGGATCGTCCAGATCGAGGGGCACTTCGACAAAGCCCGGCTTGATCTGGTCGAGGGGGCCCAGAACCTGGATCGCGACCTCGATGTTGGCAGCAACGATGTCCCGGCAGACCAGCAGAAAGAACCCAAAGGCCTTGAACGGCTTGCGCAGGGTTGGCCGGTCCGGCCAGAAGCGCACTGTCCAGAGCGGGATTGCGAGTGCGACGAGCGTTCCGAAGACAAGGCTGCCGGCCGTGTAGGAGGAGGCCAGCACCAGCCAGAGCCCCAGGATTGCGAGGCTGGTGAAGGGCAGGGGCAACAGCCGGCTCACGGTCGGCGCTCTCGCTGGGTTGGGGGCGCATCGCCCAGCACGGCATCGAGATAGGGCGTTCGCTGGTGCAACTGGGTTGCTGCCGCGGTTGCGTAAGCTGACACAGGCGCCGCGAAAAGGACCAGAAGCGGGCTGGCGGCCGCAAGGAGTCCAACGGCTAGCCGGCCGCTGCTGCCCGTCCGGATGTCGGGCAGGGGATCATCCGGCTGCCAGAACAGGAGGGACGCAATCCGCGCGAGCACCAGAGTCATGCACAGACCCGAAAACAGCAGGGCTGCCCACCAGACGGCCTGCCAGTGCGGTGGCGCAACGGACTGCATCAGCATCAACTTGCCGATGAATCCGGACAGGGGGGGGAGCCCGGCAATCGCGACCGCCAGCACCGCATAGGCCCCGCCGATGGCGAGCCTGTTGCCGACGCAGGGGCCACGAACCAGCCTGTCCTCCAGCGGGCCGCGCCTTTTGCCGATCAGCCCGGCCAGCATCAGCATCCCGCCGGTCGCAAGCGTGGTGTGGGGGATGTAGTAGAGCAGGGCCGACGTTCCTTCCGGGCTTGCGAAGGCCACGCAAAACAGGAGGATGCCGGAAGATATCAAGACGAGACTTGCAGCTGCGATGCCCAGCCTGTCGGCTGCAAACAGGGCGATTGTGCCATAGGCGATGGTGCCGAGCGCGAGGATCGGCAACCAGGGAAGGAGTAGCCCTTGCGCAACCGGCGCATCGCCGAACAGGCTCACCGTCAGCCGCAGGAGGGCCACCACGCCAACCTTGGTCAGGATCGCGAACAGGGCGGCAACCGGCATCGCTGCGACCGAGTAGACATGGGGGAGCCACAGGGCCATCGGCAGCACGGCCGACTTCAGGAGGAACACGGCGATCAGGATCGCGAAGGATGCACGGACGAGACCGATGTCGGCTTCCGGCACAAGCGGCAGAAGGCTGGCGATGTCGGCCATGTTCAGGGTCCCGAGCGTGCCGTAGATCAGCGCGAGTGCGACCAGGAACAGGGCCGAGCCCATCAGGTTCAACACCACGTACAAAAGGCCCGCCCGGCTGCGGCGAGGCCCGTTTCCGTGCGCAAGAAGAGCATAGGATGCGAGCAGAAGTATCTCGAAAAAGACGAAAAGGTTGAAAAGATCACCGGTCAGGAAAGCGCCTGCGAGCCCTGCAACCTGCAGCTGGAACAGGGCGTGGAAATGCGGCCCCTCTCCATCGCTGCCGGCCAGCGCCATCAGCAGGGCAGGCAGGGCAAGGACGAACAACAGCAAGACCATCTGCGCGGCGAGCCGGTCGGCTACGAACAGGATGCCATAGGGTGCCGGCCAGTCGCCGAGCGCGTAGGAGGCGACCGCACCCTCTGACTGTTGCACCAAAAGCAGCACCGAGACCAGCAGGCCGCCCAGTGTCGCGGCAAGCGCAAGGCTGCGCTGCAGGGCCATCGGCGCATTCCGCAAGAGCAGAAGGAGCGCCGCCGCAGCAAAGGGTATGAGGACAGGAAGCAGAAGCAGGTGCGTCATGCTTCGGGGTCCGCGTCGGCCGGGTTCCGGTCCTGATTGTCCAGCCTGTCGTCTCCACTTTCGCCGAGTGCCCTGAGGGACAGGGCGACCAGATAGGCCGTCATGCCGAAGCCGATCACGATGGCGGTCAGCACAAGGGCCTGGGGCAAGGGATCCGCAAGGCCTGTCGCGCCCTTCTGGCTGATTGGCGGCATCTGGGCGCCCAGACGGCCCGACAGGAGGATCAGCACGTTGACGGCATAGCCGATGAGGGTGAGACCCAGGATCACCGAAAAGGTCCGCGGCCGCAGCACCAGCCAGACGCCGCAGGCAATGGTCAGGCCGACCGCAAGGGAGAGGAGCAGCTCCATCAGCCCTGCTGCCCGGCGCGCTGTTCACGGCCGCTCAACTGCCCCAGCTCGGTCAATGCTATCAGCAAGGTGCCAAGAACCACCAGGAAGATCCCGAAATCGAACAGCATTGCCGTTGCCAGCTCGAACTTGCCGACGATCGGGAGCGTTACATAGGTGTAGCTGGAGGTGAGGAAGGGCATGCTGAAAAGCCAGCTGCCGGCCCCTGTGGCTGTGGCGATCAGCAAGCCTGTGGCAAGCAACCCCACGAACGGCAGGCGCAGCCTTGCCCCGGCGAAGGCCGCGCCTGCGGAGACATATTGCAGCAGGATGGCGATAGCGACGACAAGCCCGGCGATGAAGCCGCCGCCCGGAAGATTGTGCCCACGCAGGAAGATGTAGACGGCAACGGCAAGCGCAAGCGGCAGCAGCGGACGCATGAGCATTCGAAGCATGATCGGATAGCGGTCTGCGGCTGTGCTGGCATGCCCCGCCTGTGGCTTCAGAACGAGACCCGAGAGGAGGGCCTGCATGCCGAGCGCCGCCATTGCGAGCACGGCGATTTCGCCCAGCGTGTCGAAACCGCGGTAATCGACCAGGGTCACGTTGACCACGTTGGTGCCCCCGCCGAGCGCCTTGGCATTGGCGATGTGGTAGGCGGAGATCGTCTCGAACGGCCTGGTGAGCATTGCGAAACACAGGGCCGAAACGCCGAGGCCTGCCGCGCCAGCGAACGCTGCGTCACGCAGTTGCCGCGACTTGGGCTCGTCGACCGGGGCTTCTGCCGGCAGATAGCGCAGCGCGAGCAGAAGCAGCATGATGCTGGCGACTTCCACGGTCAGCTGGGTCAGGGCGAGATCTGGGGCGGCCAGCCAGACGAAACCGAGCGAGACGATGAGGCCGACGACGGACAGGAACAGGATTGCTGTAAGCCGTTGGCGGTGCAGGGCGGTTGCGCCTGCAAGCCCGACTGCAAGCACAAGGAGCCCGGCAATGCCGACTGCACTGGGCGCCGTTCTCGACAGTGGCCCGGCAAGCGCCTGCGATTGCTGGCCCCACGCCCAGGCCCCGAGGAAAAGGGTGAAGGCGAGGTACAGCAGGATCGACTGGCGCAGGGTTTGCCGATCAAGCCAGTTCATCGCCCGGCGGGACCTGGCGGTTGCCCAGGCATAGAAGCGCTCGAAGGCAACCGGGCTCGACCAGCTGAAGGGCATTCGCTCATGAAGATCGAACAGGCGCTCGCGCCGCCTGTACCAGAGGATGCCGCCACCCAGCGCCACCAGGCTCATCACGAGCGGCAAGTTGAACCCGTGCCAGATGGCCAGCTTGAACGGCGGAAGGTCCCTTTGCAGCACGGCCTGCGACGCGACGGTCAGCAGCGGTTCAACGACCAGGTTGGGAAGCAGGCCGACGGCAACCACCAGCCCGACCAGCACCTCGACCGGCAGGCGCATCCAGCGCACGGGTTCGTGCGGGGTGCGCGGCAGGTCCACAGGTTCGCCGTTGAAGAACACATCGTGGACGAAGCGCGCCGAATAGGCCGCCGACAGGATCCCGCCCAGCGTGGCAATGCCCGGAAGCAGGAATTCGGCGCTGCCGGACAGGGCAGGGTGGGCCACGGTCTCGGCAAAGAACATCTCTTTCGAGAGGAAGCCGTTCAGGAAGGGGACGCCGGCCATTGCCCCGGCCGCCAGGATCCCGAGCGTTGCAGTGATCGGCATATACTTCATCATGCCGTTGATCCGCCGCATGTCGCGCGTGCCGCATTCATGGTCGATGATGCCCGCCGCCATGAACAGCGAAGCCTTGAAGACTGCGTGGTTGATGATGTGGAACACGGCAGCCACCGGTGACAGGGGCGTCGAAAGCCCCAAAAGCATAGTGATCAGGCCAAGGTGGCTGATTGTGGAGTAGGCCAGCAAACCCTTGAAATCATGCTTCAACAGGGCGAGATAGGCCCCCATCAGAAAGGTGATTGCCCCTGTGGTGGTCACCAGCCCGAACCAGAGATCGGTGCCCGCAAGGGCTGGATAGAAGCGGGCGAGCAGGAACACGCCAGCCTTCACCATCGTTGCCGAATGCAGATAGGCGCTGACCGGCGTGGGCGCTGCCATCGCGTTCGGCAACCAGATGTGGAAAGGGAATTGGGCTGATTTGGTGAAGGCACCAAGAAGGATCAGCACCAGCAGGACCGGGTACAGCGAATGGGAGCGGATCAGGTCTCCGCGTGCAAGGATCGAAGTCAGTTCATAGCTGCCTGCAACCTGGCCGAGCAGGATCAACCCGGCGAGCAGCGCCAATCCCCCCCCGCCGGTCACGGCAAGCGCCATTCGCGCAGCGATCCGGGCCTCCTTCTCGCGATACTTGTAAGCAATCAGGAGGAAGGAACTGAGGCTGGTGATCTCCCAGAACAGCAGCATGAGCAGGATGTTCTCGGCCAGAACCACCCCCAGCATGCCCCCGGCAAAGGCCAGCAGAGTGAGGTAGAGCCGGCCCAACGGGTCATAGTCAGGCATGTAGTAAAAGGCATAGATCACAACGAGGAAGCCGATCCCGTTGATCAGCAGAACGAACAGGAGCCCAAGCCCGTCCAGCCTGAGGGAGAGGTTCAGGCCCCAGGCTGGAAGCCAGGGCAGAGTTGCCACCAGTGTGTCGCCCGCAAACACGGCCGGCGCGAGAAGGGCGAGCAGGCCAAGCCCGGCCAGCATCGTCGCCGCGGCCGCAATGCCCCCAAGGCGTCGCGACGCGGAAGCCCCCAAAGCGACCAATGGCAGCGCAAGGAAGGGAAGGACGAGCAGAGCCGCCAGAAGCAGGGATTGGGACAGGATCACGTCAGGCGGAAGCCCCTGCCAAGAGAACCGCCACATAGGCAGCATAGGCAGCCAGCATCAACCCGCCTTCGAACCGGCTGATCCGTCCGTTCCAGGCCAGCAGGAAGAGAAGGACCGCTGCTCCCACCATCACAAAGAGGTCCAGCTGCAGCATCTCGGGCGGGAAGGCGGTGGGTGCAAGAAGGCCGGTGACACCGCCGATGCCGAGGATGTTGTAGATGTTGGAACCAAGGACGTTGCCAACGGCGATGTCTGTCTGTCGGCGAATGGCGGCAACCACCGACGTCACGAACTCCGGAAGGGAGGTGCCGACGGCGACGATGGTGAGCCCGATCACGGCTTCCGAAAGGCCAAGCGTTCGCGCAAGATCGACCGCGCTTTCAACCAGCATCTTGCCGCCGAAGATGATGACCGCGAGGCCGGCGACCGCCATAAGGATCGGAATCACCCAGGACAGCGGGCCGCTTCCCGCCTCGCGTGGGCGCAAGCCAGGCTCTGCCTGTTCGAAGGCCTCGCCGCGATCGAATGCTGCCGTGTGCCCCTCGGCCTCGACCGTTCCGCTGTTGCGCTCCTGCCGGTAGGCGAAGGCCATGTAGCCTATCAGCCCGGCCAGGAAGAGGGCGCCAGAGATCCGGTTCAGGCCGAGCGTGAAGCCCGCGGCCGCGAACAGCACGGAGGTTGCGATCACGAAACTGCCGTCTCGCTTCAGCGCCGAGGCGGATACGGCCAGCGGGAAGATCAATGCCGAAGCGCCAAGGATCAGCAGAATGTTCGCGATGTTCGAGCCGACGATGTTGCCAACAGCGATCCCGGGTGACCCGATCAGCGACGCTTCGACAGATGTGACCAGCTCTGGTGTGGAGGTGCCGAAGCCGACAAGGGTGAGCCCGATGAGCAGGGGCGAAACTCCCAGCTTCTCAGCCACCCGGACGCTGCCGCGCACCAGCAGTTCGCCACCCACCACCAGGAGGACAAGCCCGGCAAGCAAGGTCAGTATCGTCATCGTCATGTCGGCCCCCGTTTGAACCGGCGACTTGGGGCCTCGGGAATGATGTTGCAAGGCCGAAACGATTGAAATCGGCCTCTGCAACCGCCAAATGCCGGGCATGCTGATCGATTCCCACTGCCACCTGAACTACCCTGGATTGGTCGAGGATCAGGACGGCGTGCTTTCGCGGGCGCGGGCGGCGGGATTGAGCGCAATGATCTCGATATCGACGCGCGAGCGGGAATGGGCCGAGGTGATCGAAACCGCGGAGCGCAACGCAGATGTGTTTGCAACGGTCGGCATCCACCCGCACGAAGCCGATGCACACCCCGATATCGACACGGCGCGGCTGGTCTCCGCTGCAAGCCATCCTCGGGTGGTCGGTATCGGCGAGACCGGGCTCGACTATTTCTACGACAAGTCCGACCGGGATCGGCAGCGCCGATCGTTCCGGTCGCACATTGCGGCCGCAAGGGAGACGGCGCTGCCGCTGATCGTCCACACCCGGGATGCCGAGGACGACACCATCAAGATATTGGGCGAAGAAATGGGGAACGGCGCCTTCCCCATGGTGATCCACTGCTTTACCGGAAGCGCGCGCCTGGCGGCTGCCTGCCTCGAGCTTGGCGCCTATATCTCCTTGTCGGGCATCGTGACCTTCAAGAATGCGCACGCGCTACAGGAAGTCGCCCGAATGCTGCCGTCGGATCGACTGCTGGTGGAAACGGATTCGCCCTTTCTTGCGCCGGTGCCGATGCGCGGCAAGGTCTGCGAGCCGGCCTTTGTTGCCCACACGGCGCGCTTTCTGGCGGACCTGCGCGGCGAGGAACCTTCTGAACTGGTGGCTATGACAAGTCGCAACACATTGGCCTTGTTTCAGAAGATGAGTGGCTGATGCGGTTGGTCATGCTGGGCTCCGGGACATCTTCCGGGGTACCGCGCATCGGAAACGATTGGGGTCGCTGCGATCCGGCCAATCCGCGCAACCGGCGCCGGCGGGTGAGCGTGCTGGTCGAGGCAGAAGGCACGCGCCTGCTGGTGGACACCGGCCCGGATCTCCGAGAGCAGCTTCTGGGGGCCGATGTCGGCTGGATCACGGCTGTGCTCTACACCCATGATCATGCCGACCATTGCCACGGGATCGACGATCTGCGGGCATTGTTCCATGCGACCGGCGTCGAGATCGACTGCTACATGGACCGCCAGACCAAGGCCGGCATACGATCCCGCTTTACCTATGTGTTTGCCGGACGACAGGGTTATCCGCCCACGGCCCGCGCCCATCTCTTGCAGGACCGGATGCAGTTCGGACCGATCACGGTTCGGCCGTTTCGACAGCAGCATGGCCCGATCCATTCCATGGGATTTCGGTTCGACGGGGAGGGTGTGTCGATCGCCTATTCGACCGATGTCAGTGGCGTTCCAGACGAGAGTTGGCCGCTGCTGGAAGGCCTTGACCTGTGGGTGGTCGATGCCCTTCGCCGCAACCCGCATCCAACCCACAGTCATCTGGCGCAGACGCTGGACTGGATTGCGCGCGCAGCCCCGCGCGAAGCCTGGCTGACGCACATGGACCAGAGCATGGACCATGACGAACTGGCGGCCGAGCTGCCGGCCGGCGTGAGCCCGGGGTGGGACATGCGGATCTGGGAGAGTGGCCGATGACCTTTGCGATTATCAGCGTGCTTGCGTCGCTTCTTCTGATCCTTGCGCTGAACTGGGATCGGTTTCGGGCAATGGGGGGCCAAGCGGTCGGAAAGATGGTTCTTGCCTGGCTAGCGATCATCGTGGGGTTGGGATTGCTGCTGCGCCTGCTCGGATACTGAATGAACTTTACATAATATTGATTATCGGGTTGGATGTTGCAGGAGCAGGGGGGCTCTCTTCTGCTCTCTCAAGGCCGGATGAACATCTCCGCTGGCTTCTTCATTCCCAGCAAGGCCGTCATTCGCTCAATCCACCCCGACATAGCCGGCGAAGGCTCAACGCCCGCTTCGGCAAGCCACTGCAGATATCCCCAAATCGCGCAGTCACCGATACCGGGCGCGCCACCGTGGAAAAAGGACCCGCTTCCCAGCAAGCGACCGAACCGCTCCCGATCCGTTTCGTAGCGCATCCTCAGCCAATCGATTGCGCCCTGCGGGTAGCCATCACCGTTCACCCGCCGGGCTTCCTTCAACTGTGGCAGACACATCCCGATCCGGTTCGCTTCCCACATCAGAAGCTCTCGCCCGCGCTGAATACCCTCTGATGTTTGCCCGCCAAGACATTGGAACCGCGTTGCAATCTCGAGGAGGATCGCGCCCGATTGAACGAACGGCCGGCCATCGATCATCAACAGCGGAACTTCGGCAAACGGGCTGTTGGCCAGGAATTCCGGCTGCCGCGTTTCCGGGCGCGCCCACATGTCGACCCAGATTGTCTGGTGCTGGAGTCCGGCAAGCGAAAGTGCCAGCGCCACTTTGCAAGCATGGCCAGAATCTGGGTGCCCGTACAGCAGAAGATCAGCCAAGTGCCCTGCCCCTTTCCAGCTGTTGTTCCTGTTTGACCCTGCCAACAGACCATTCTCTTTGCCAGTCCCGCGCCGGTCGTTTCGCGCATATGCTGTCTCCATGGCAACTCAATCGCACGCGCGCGCCGGCCTCGATCGCTGGCACGACTATATCCTGCGGTCGCACGACAAGCAGACCCTTTGGGACATGCTGCATCCGGATGCCGTGTTCGAAAGCCCGGTGGTTCACACGCCCCAGGTAGGTCGGGACATCACGTTCAAATATCTCGCCAGTGCCGACAAGGTTCTTGGCGGCCCGGGCTTTGCCTATGTCGGCGAATGGGTGAACGACAGCAGTGCGATCCTGGAGTTCACCAACGAGATCAACGGGATCAAGATTAACGGTATCGACATGATCACGTTCGGGGAGGATGGCCGCATCACCCGGTTCAAGGTGATGGTTCGCCCGCTTAAGGCCGTAAACATGTTGCACCAGATGATGGGCGAGATGCTGCAGAAGATGGCGCAAGGGGGCTAGAAAGCCCCGGTCGGCGGACAATCGGCTGCCCAGAAGCGCCCCTTTTCCGCAATCAGCGCCGTCTGGCACAAATTCCGGTTGGCCAGGCCCTCGGGTGTGGCATTGCATCCCTGAGCTTGCGCCAAGGAGACTGCCATGACCGAAACACAGATGGAACCTGCCCTCAGCCAGATCGCCCGGCTGGTTTCCATCATGGATCGGCTGCGCGGACCAGGCGGCTGCGAATGGGATCGGGCCCAGACATTCGCGACCATTGCCCCCTACACCATCGAAGAGGCCTATGAGGTGGCAGACGCGATCGCGACCGGAGACATGGTCGAGCTCTGCGACGAGTTGGGCGACCTTCTTCTGCAAGTCATTTTTCATGCCAGGATGGCGAATGAAGCGGGTCTCTTCACCCTGGCGGACATTGCTGCCGGCATTTGCGCAAAGATGGAACGCCGCCATCCGCATATCTTCGGTGAAGCGGCAGGCAATCTGTCGGCCGACGAGGTCAAAGCGACTTGGGAGGACATAAAGGCGGCCGAAAAGCCACGGGGGTCGGTGCTGGATGGTGTTGCGAGTGCCCTCCCTGCCCTTCTTCGTGCCGAGAAGCTGGCTGCACGCGCGGCCCGCAAGGGGTTCGACTGGCCGGATGCGCAGGGCCCGCTGGCCAAGATCCACGAGGAGCTTGCCGAACTGGCCCGGGCTGAGACAGCAGCCGAACGGGAGGAAGAGGCGGGCGATTTGCTCTTCGCGGTGGCAAACTATGCCCGCAAGCTTGGCGTCGACCCGGAAGCAGCCCTGCGTGGTGCCAACGCCAAGTTCGAACGCCGGTTCAGGATTATCGAACAGGCTACGGGATTTGAACAGCTTTCGCTCGAAGAACAGGAAGCACTCTGGCAGGCCGCCAAGCGTGGTGCCATGCCGCCCTCGCCCGGATCAAAGTGACCGGAAGCGCCTCTCGCCCTCGGGGTCGAGGCGCACGACGACTTCGATCTGGCCGTTGCGCTCGCCTTGGCGGATTACCTCGCCATTGGCGTGCAGCCAGGCCAGGCGCTTTCCGTCGGAGGGGTGGAGCAGGATGTTGTGCAGTTCGCCCGGGCCCTGCAGCCGCTCAGAGAGGAGCGCCTTCAGCTCCGGCAGGCCTTCGCCTGTCAGGGCCGAGACCAGAATCACGTCCGGATCGCGCGATGCCCGTTCGGCCGCTGCCGCGTGCGTCTCCGGATCCAGCTTGTCGGCCTTGTTCAAAGCCTCGATAAGGGGAACGCGCCCCTCCCCTTCCATCACGCCAAGCGATCGAAGGATGGCTTCCACATCCTTTGCCTGCGCCTCGGTGTCGGGGTGCGACAGGTCGCGCACATGGACCAGGAGATCGGCCTCGATCACTTCCTCGAGGGTGGCGCGGAAGGCGGCGACCAGTTCCGTCGGCAGGTCGGAGATGAAGCCGACCGTGTCGGACAGGATCACCTTGGTGCCTCCTGGGGTGGCGCCCGGCAGGTGAATCGCCCGCATGGTGGGATCCAGGGTCGCGAACAGCAGGTCCTTTGCCATCACCTCGGCCCCGGTCAGTCGGTTGAACAGGGTGGATTTTCCGGCATTGGTATAGCCGACCAGCGCGATGACGGGGTTCGGCGAGCGTTGCCGTCTTTCGCGGTGCAGGGTGCGGGTGCGGCGGACCGCCTCCAGCTCCTTCTTCAACCGGGATATCCGGTCGCGCAGCAGGCGCCGGTCGGTTTCGATCTGGGTTTCGCCGGGACCTCCCAGAAAGCCGAAGCCGCCGCGCTGGCGCTCGAGGTGGGTCCAGCTGCGGACAAGGCGACCGGCCTGATACTCGAGGTGGGCAAGTTCGACCTGAAGCCGGCCTTCCGCGGTCGCCGCCCGCTCGCCGAAGATCTCGAGGATCAGCCCGGTGCGGTCGATGACTTTGGCCTTCAGCGCCATTTCCAGGTTCTTCTGCTGGATGGGGGTGATGGCGGCATCCATGATCACCACTTCGGCGTCATGGGCCTGCACATCGGCTGCGAGCCGCTCCAGTTGGCCCTTCCCGAGCAGGGTTGCCGGCGACATGGTCCGCAGGCGGACCAGGTCGCGGCCACGCACATCCAGGCGGATGGCGGCCGCGAGGCCCTCGATTTCGTCAAGCTTGGCTTCGGGCGAGCGCGCGTCTGCCTGCGGCCGCCCGGGGAGAATGGGATGCACGACCATTGCCGGCGCCCCGAAACTGGTTCCCGACATCTGGTCGAAACCCCGCCGGTCAACCTCCGGCGTGTCCGCTTCCTCCATCAGGAAAATCGCTCCATCAATCCTCGTCGGCGCCGTTTTCGGGGTCGAACAGCTGCACCGGCGCTGCGGGCATGACGGTGGAAATCGCATGCTTGTAGACGAGCTGCGAATGGCCATCGCGCCGGAGCAGCACCGAGAAATTGTCGAACCAGGTGATCACGCCCTGGAGCTTCACGCCATTCACGAGAAACATCGTGACCGGAATCTTCTGTTTGCGAACGGCATTCAGGAACACGTCCTGCAAATTGTTCGCCTTGTCGTTCGCCTTCGCCTTGTCGGCCATCCCTGTGCCTTCTCAGGTCTTGGCGGGCAGTGGCGCCCGCGCCCGCACCGTTGCCCGGCGTCGGCCGGCGAGCCCCTGCCCACCTGTGGGAACATGTAAGCTGCCCTGCCGCACTGCACAACTGCCCCATTTGCCGAATTCGGACCTGAAATGGCGGAACAGTGTCAACAAGCAAGACATCTGGTCCTGACCGGCCCGCCCGAGCGGCATTCGCTCACGCCCCGTCTGCGTCGTCCCTGTCGCTCTCGGCGATCCCAAGCGCCTTCAGCTTTCGGTGAAGGGCGGAGCGCTCCATACCGATGAAGGCGGCTGTGCGGCTGATGTTGCCCGAAAACCGCCGGATCTGCACCTTCAGATATTCCCGCTCGAAGGCCTCCCGCGCTTCCCGGAGCGGTGTGCCCATGATGGAGCGCGCCGCCTGGTCCGGCAAAAGCCTCGCAGGCTCGGCCGTCAGTTCGGGCGGAAGATGCTCGAGGTCGATCTGGTCGGTGGTGTTCGAAGGCGCAAGAATCAGGGTACGCTCGACGATGTTGCGCAGTTGGCGCACATTTCCCGGCCAGGCAAAGGCCTGCAGAGCAGCCACCGCATCGGCCGTGATGGCAGGGGTCTTCACCCGCCGCTCAGCCGACAGCCGTGCAAGGAAATATTCGGCCAGGTGGGGAATGTCCTCCCTTCGCTCCGCCAGCGGAGGGAGCCGAACCGGCACCACGTTGAGCCTGTAGTAGAGGTCTTCGCGGAAGCGCCCTGCCCCGATCTCGGCCGACAGATCCCGCGCGGTGGCCGACACCACCCGGACATCGACCTTCACTGCCCGGGTCCCACCGACGCGCTGAAAGCTCTGATCGGTCAGCACGCGCAGGATTTTCGCCTGGGTTGTCAGCGGCATGTCAGCCACTTCGTCGATGAACAGGGTTCCGCCATCGGCCACTTCCAGCAGGCCGGGGCGGATCAGCTCGCCGCTCTGCTCCTCGCCGAACAGCTCTTCCTCCACCCGCTCCGGCTCCATCCGGGCCGCGGCGACCACCACGAAGGGCCGCTCGGACCGGTTCGACCAGCGGTGCAGCAGACGGGCGGCGACTTCCTTGCCCGAGCCGGCCGGCCCCTGGATCAGCACACGGCTGCCGGTGGCGCCCACGCGCTTGATCGTGGCCCGGACCGCATTGATCATCTGGCTGGTGCCGGTCAGCTCATTCTCGAAGCCGGCAAGGCTTCTCAGCTCATCCACTTCGCGGCGCAGCCGCTCGGTCTCGGTCGCCCGGGCTACAGCGATCAGCAGCTGGTCTGCCTGGAAGGGCTTCTCGATGAAGTCCCAGGCGCCCCGCTTGATCGCCGCCACAGCCGTGTCGAGGTTGCCGTGCCCCGAGATTATCAGCACAGGAAGCCCCGGGTCCTTGGCCTTCACGACATCGAGCAGTTCTAGGCCGTCGAGTTTCGAGCCCTGCAACCATATGTCGAGGATCAGCAACGCCGGGCGCCGCTCGGCAAGCGCTGCCAGCGTTGCGTCGCTGTCGGCAGCCGTGCGGGGGCGGTAACCTTCGTCCTCAAGCACGCCGGCAATCAGGCTGCGAATATCGGCTTCGTCGTCAACAACGAGAATATCGAGCGGCATCTAGGTGGTTACCTGTTCAGGTTCGAGGGCTGGTTGAAGGCTTTGGTTGGCAACGAGGTCGAACTCCATGCGGACAAGAGCGCCGCCTTCGGGACGGTTCTGCAGGTCGAGCCGGCCGGCGTGATCCTCGACGATGCGCTTCACGATTGCGAGCCCCAGGCCGGTTCCGCGTTGCCGGGTGGTGACATAGGGTTCGAACAAGCGCTCGCGCAGCTCGGGCGGCACCCCGCAGCCGCTGTCAGCAATCTCGACCACAAGCAGACCGTCGCGCTGATGGATCGAAACCAGCACGTCTCCGTCTGCCGTATCAGCTTTGGAAACAATCGCTTCTGATGCATTTTTCAGCAGGTTTGTGAAAGCCTGTCCGATCTGGCGCCGGTCACATACGAACGCCGGGAGAGGGTCATCCGCCTGCAGCCGGAAGCGGACATTCGGTGTTGCAACCTCGGCCAGGAACAGGGCCTGGCGCGCAATCTCTGCCAGATTCTCGGACCGGAACGTCGGGGTTGGCATTCGGGCGAAGGCCGAGAACTCGTCGACCATCCGACGCAGATCTCCCACCTGCCGGATGATCGTTTCGGTGAGGCCATCAAAGATATCGCGGCCCGGCCCGATTTCGGGGCCAAAGCGACGTTTCAGCCGCTCGGCAGACAGGACAATGGGGGTAAGCGGGTTCTTGATCTCGTGGGCAATGCGCCGCGCCACATCCGACCAGGCCGCCCGGCGCTGGTCGGACAGTTGCTGCGAGATATCGTCGAAGGTCAGGATGTAGTTGCTGCGGCCCTGCCCTGCGTCGGCCGTCAGCCGGACTGCAAGGGTCTGGGTGTCGGTGCCTGTTCGTCCATGTGGGCGTTGCCGGTTCACCTCGGCTGCTGCAATTCCCTCGGTCCGTGCCGTATCGAGCAGGATTGCGAATTCCGACACTGCTTCGGCCAGTGCCCTGCCCACAAGCCCCTGCGGCCCGCAATCCAGAAGCGCCTCTGCCCGGGCATTGGCAAGCCGGATCACGCCGGCGGAATCGATTGACAGAACTCCAGCGGAAACGCCCGACAAAACGGCCTCGATGAAGCGACTGCGCTGCTCGAACTGCGTGGTCGCGCTCAACAGCGCCTGTTGCTGGGCCTTCAGCTGCGCTGTCATCCGATTGAAGCTGCGCGCCAGAACCCCGATTTCATCGCCGGTGCCCTTCGGGTTGACGCGCGCGTCAAGATCGCCCTGCCCCACCCGTTCGGCGGCTTCCGACAGCGCGCCGATCGGTTCCACAATCCGCGACGCCAGCAGGATGGCAAACCAGATCGCGACTGCAACGACCAGCAGCGAGACCACCAGCAGGATCAGGTTGAAGCGCCATTGCAGGGCGCGCGAACGCTCGGTCAGCGCCTTGTAGTCGGTCAGCGCCGTCTGGGTGCGGGCTACCTGTTCCAGCACGCGGGGTTCCACCCTGCGGCTGGTGTAGACGAACAGGGGCTGGGGCGTGGTCAGCCGCACAACGGCTTCCACCCGGTCTCGCGCCGAAGCGATCGCCACGGCCTCGCCCGGGCGGATATTGCCGAGATCGAGCTTGGCGGTGCGTTCGGCGAGCGGCGGCGGGTCGAGGCTGACGGCAACAATGATGGCGGGCCCGGTAGGTCCCGGGCGAAACACCGCAGCCTCCGACAGGCTGCGATACTCCACCTGCAGTTCCAGGCCCTGGCGGAACGCAGGCGACCCTATCCCGAAGTCGCCGGAGTATTTCGAGACATCCTGCCCCATCGCAACGATGTCATCGAGGATGCGGGACTTGTTCTCCTCGACATAGGCCTGGGCAACCCTGTCGGCATTGTCGAGCACAGTGCGCGCCCGGTCGGAAAACCAGAACTGCACGCCGAACTGGAACAGAAGGGAGGCAAACACCACGACAAGGATCGTGGGCGCCGCAGCCAGCGCGGCGAAGAGCGCGACCAACCGAACATGGAGCTGCGCGCCCGCGCGCCCTGCCCTTCGGTTTGCGATCAGGATCGCCACCCGGCGGGCAATCAAGGTGAGGAGCGCAAGCAGCGGCAAAAGGTTCGCAACCAGCAGAAGCGTGACCATCTGCGGAGAAAAGCCCTCCGCCGGGGTCCGCTGGCCGGTCAACACAGCATAGGAGGCGAGCCCGACGATTACGGCAACGGCCGCAAAGCCGATTTCGAGGCCGGGGAACCGATCGGGGCTTGCCGCCCAGCGGCCGAAACGGCGCCGCGCAAGACGCAGCCGAACGGCCGCACGCTGGCTCAGGGTTCCTCCGCCGGTTGATGGCATCCCACCCCTCTAACAGAGGAGCGTGACTTAAGGAACACAGTTCCGAACACAGCGCGACGAAAGAGCGACTATCGCTGCAAGGCTGCGATGTGCCTTGTCAGCCGCGCCGACCGGTCTGCGGTTCAACGCCCCGGTCGGACAACAGCTTGCGCAGCGTGTTGCGGTTCATGCCAAGCATTCGCGCCGCCTTCAGCTGGTTGCCGCGGTTGATCAGCAGGGCCGTTTCGAGCAGCGGCCGCTCGAATTCGGCGAGCAGGCGGTCGTAAAGCCCTTCCTCGGGCGGTGTGGCGGCCTGCGCGACATTCCGCTCGAGCCATTGGGCGATGACCGCCTCAAGCGAGACTGTGCCAATCCCCGGGGCTCGGAACCTGTCATCCGGCTGGTCCGGCTCGGTCGAATCCGCCCGCGCGATCCACAATTCCGCAACGGCGGCACTGACCTGTTCGTCACGGGCCAAGGCAGCGAGCCGCCGCATGGCATTTTCCAGTTCGCGCACATTGCCCGGCCAGCTCTGCTCCATCAGCCAGGATACCGCGCTTGCGTCGAGCGTCTTGCGGGGCAACCCTTCGGACGCAGCCCGGTCGAGGAAGTGCCGGGCGAGTTCTGGAATGTCCTCTCTGCGGGCCCTCAAAGCCGGAAGGCGGATCGGTACCACGTTCAACCGGTAGTAGAGGTCCTCCCGGAACAGGCCGCTGTCGATCAGACGGCGCAAGTCCTTGTGGGTCGCGGCCACGATCCGGACATCGGCCTTCAGCGAGCGCGAACTGCCGACCGGCGTAAACTCACCCGATTGCAGCACCCGAAGCAGGCGGGTCTGCGCGTCCATCGGCATGTCGCCGATCTCGTCGAGGAAGAGGGTTCCGCCCTGTGCCTGTTCGAACCGACCGGTCGACCTGGCGGCAGCGCCGGTGAAGGCGCCGCGCTCATGGCCGAACAGTTCCGTCTCGATCAGCTCCCGCGGGATGGCCGCCATGTTGATCGCCACCATCGGTCCGGTGCGGCGGGGCCCGAGATCGTGGAGTGCCCGGGCGACCAGTTCCTTGCCTGTGCCGCTCTCGCCGAGCACCATCACGGTCAGGTCGGTCGGGATCACCCGCGCAAGCGTCCGATATACCTCCTGCATCGGAGGCGACCGACCGATCATCGGCAGGCTGTCACCTTCATCTGTGCCGGCACGTGGCTGATGGGATGCAGAACCACTGTCGATTGCGCTCTGAACCGTCCTGGTCAACTCATTGAGATCGAAAGGTTTGGGAAGATAGTCAAACGCCCCCTGCTCGGTTGCGCGAACCGCGGTGGACAGCGTGTTCTGGGCGCTCATCACGATCACCGGCAGCTCGGGTCGGCGGGCTGCAACCAGCGGGATCATGTCGAGGCCGTTGGCGTCGGGCAAAAGGACGTCCGTCACCAGAACGTCCCCGACCCCCTCTTCGATCAGCTTCCACATGCCGGCCGCCGTGTCCGACGTGCGCACCAGATGGCCGGCGCGTTGCAGCGCCTGCCGCACGACTGTCCGGATGCCGGCGTCGTCGTCGACGACGATGATGGTCCGGGGCTCGGTCATCGGGGGTCGGGCGCCAGCGGCATCAGGATCCGGAACACGGTGCGGTCATTGCGGCGATCATACTCCACGATGCCCCCATGGTCGCCGACGACCTTCGCGACCAACGCCAGCCCGAGGCCCGTTCCGCCCCTCCTGGCGCTCACGAACGGTTCGAACAGATGGTCGGCAATTCCGGGCGGCGCACCGTCGCCCTCGTCGATGACGCAGATTTCCAGCGGAAGCGACACCCGTGCCCCCGTGCCATGGGCCCGCACCCGGAAGCCCTGCCGGAAGGCGGTCGTGATCGTGACCGTGCCACCGGGCGGGGAGGCTTCGACGGCATTCTTCACGAGGTTCAGGAAGGCCTGCACCAGCGCATCCCGATTCCCCAGCACAGGCGGCAACGACGGGTCATAGCGCTCGCGGAACTGCACCTTCCGCCCGAAGCCCGCCTCGGCCAGCATTCGAACATGGCCAAGCACTTCGTGGATATTCTCCTCGGCCAGGGTCGGCGGACGGGTATCGGTGAAGCCTTCCATTCTGTCGATCAAGGCGCGGACACGGTCCACCTCCGAAATGATCAGCCCGGTCAGTTCCTGTCCGTCGCGGTCGGCCGATTCGGCCAGCAGCTGGGCGGCGCCCCTGATCCCGGACAGAGGATTCTTGATCTCATGTGCCAGCATCGCCGCAACGCCGGTCGCTGACCGCGCAGCGCCCTGCTGCCCCATCTGCCGGTCTACCAGCGACGTGACTGCGCGGGGCTGGAAGCTGAGCGCGAGCCAGCCATCCCGGTCAGGCAACCGGCCGACAAGGACGTCAGCACGGGTGCGGCGACCGCCCAGAAACTCGATCATCAGGTCGTAGGCCGCGATATCCGTGCGATTGTCCCGCGCTTCCGTCACCAGCGCGCGGACGGGGCTGTCCTCGGGAAATTGCTGCTCCCAGCCCTTTTCCATCAGCAGGGGCTGGCTCATGTTTAGGAAGGTCTCGGCTGCCGAGTTGGCAAGCGCGACCTTTCCATCAGGTTCCAGCAGCAGCATCGGCGCCGGAAGCGCGTTCCAGATGTCGGTCGGGTGCGGGAGCAGCGCGGCGCGCGGCCGGACGACGCTTGTCGTCCTCCCGTTCATGCGGCGAGGTCGATCGGGGCCGCGCCAACGCGATCAAGCTGGTCTGCATAAAAGTCCCGCAGCATCGAAACGACTTCAGCAGAGTCCATCAACATATTGACCTTGTTTCGGAACTCTGCGGAGGATGGCAAGCCCTTGGTGTACCAGCCCAGATGCTTGCGCGCGATGCCGACTCCATGTTCCCGCCCATAGAGCTCCATCATCGCCTCATAATGCTCGAGCACCAGATCGCGCTGCGCTGCAAGCGTTGGGGCGGGCGGCACGTCGCGCCCCTCGAGCGCCGCCGTCACCTGCGCCAGAAGCCAAGGCTTTCCATAGGCCCCGCGGCCCACCATCACGCCGTCGGCGCCGGACTGGCGAAGCGCTTCCAGTGCATCGGCAGGCGAATTGATGTCGCCGTTCACGATCACCGGCAGGGAAACTGCCTGCTTCACGCGCGCAACAAAGGCCCAGTCCGCGGTGCCGGAATAGAGCTGGTTGCGGGTGCGGCCATGCACCGTGATCAGTTTCACGCCCAGATCCTCGGCAATCCGCGCAAGTTCGGGTGCGTTCAGGCTGTCATGGCACCAGCCCATGCGCATCTTCAGCGTGACCGGAACAGAGACGGCCTTCACCGTCGCCTCGATCAACTGGCCGGCAAGCTTCAGGTCGCGCATGAGATGCGACCCGGCATGGCCGTTCACGATCTTCTTCACCGGGCAGCCCATGTTGATGTCGATGATGGCGGCGCCGCGCTGCTCGTTCAGCTTGGCGGCTTCGGCCATCACCCGCGGCTCGCAGCCGGCAAGCTGCATCGAAACAGGCTCTTCCGAAGGATCCCAGGCGGCCTTCTGGAGCGACTGGCGGGTTTCGCGAACCATCGCTTCCGACGCGATCATCTCGGTCACCGTCAGCCCTGCCCCGAACCGCTTCACGAGCGTGCGGAACGGCCGATCCGTCACGCCTGTCATAGGCGCGAGGATCACCGGAGACTCGACCGTGACCGGCCCGATCTGCAATGCGGGAAGCTTTGTCATCATCTGCCCAAAAAAGAGGCACGCACATAGGCGTTCAGGCGACCTGTCGCAAGCGTGGCTTTGGCTGGCACGTGCCACCGTCGCAGGGTTGGCAGCATGGGCCGCCACGGCTATGCCGCGCAGGTGAACGTTGCCGCCCTGATTGTCGCTGCCGGACGTGGCCATCGCAGTGGCGGGGGCGTGCCGAAGCAGTATCGCGAAGTGGGCGGCAAGGCCCTGCTCGCATGGGCCGTCGACAGCCTGAAGGCCGGCGGCGTGCAGGACATCCGCATCGTGATCCATCCGGATGATGAACCGCTGTACCGGGAGGCTGTGGGCAGCCGCGCGCTTGGCCCCTGGGTGGCCGGTGGGGCAAGCCGGCAGGAATCCGTGCTGGCGGGGTTGGCCGCGCTGGACGGCCCCACTGCGCCCGATCGGGTTCTTGTGCACGATGCCGCCCGCCCCTTCGTGCCAAAGGCGATGGTTGCCCGGCTGCTGGAGGCCCTGGAGGGTGCGCCGGGCGCCTGCCCTGCCCTGCCGGTGGTCGACAGCCTTCGCCGCGGTGGCACGGACATCGAGGGCGAGGTCGACCGGGACAGGCTTTGGCGGGTCCAGACACCCCAGGCCTTTGATTTTCAGGCACTTTGCGATGCGCATCGTTCGGCGCCGCCGGGCGCAACGGACGATGCCGAAATCCTGCGCGCCGCCGGCCACCGGGTGCTGCTTGTGGAGGGAGACGAGCGGGCAATGAAAGTGACCTTGCCAACCGATTTCGAAGCTGCCGAGCGCCTGCTCGATTGGGTCACGCTGACAGGTTCCGGCTTTGACGTGCACCGCTTCGCACCAGGCGATCATGTCTGGCTCTGCGGTGTTCCGGTGCCCCACGGCCAGAGCCTGCTTGGCCACAGCGACGCAGACGTCGGCCTGCACGCGCTCACCGATGCAATCCTTGGCGCGCTCGGGGATGGCGACATCGGCACCCATTTTCCGCCGTCGGACCCGCAGTGGAAGGGAGCCCCTTCGGACCGCTTTCTGGCCCATGCGGCCGGGCTGGTGGCAAAGGCTGGCGGGCGAATCCTGCACTGCGACGTGACACTGATCTGCGAAGCGCCCAAAGTGGGACCGCATCGGCCGGCAATGCTGACGCGGCTTGGCGAAATCCTGGCCGATCACGCCCCGCGACTGAGCGTGAAGGCAACCACGACCGAGGGTCTGGGGTTCACCGGGCGACGGGAAGGCATTGCCGCCCAGGCGCTTGCTACCATCCGCTTGCCGAACGGGACGATCTAGATGGGCATTGACGAGGAACTGGTGGCGCTGGCTGCCCGCGTGGTGGACGCGAACCGAGCAGCCGGCCGCCGAATCGCAACCGCAGAAAGCTGCACGGGCGGTCTTGTTGCCGCCGCATTGACCGAAGTGGCCGGCGCGTCGGATGTGTTCGACCGGGCCTTCATCACCTATTCGAACGAAGCCAAGACCGAGATGCTTGGCGTTTCCGAGGATATTCTGGCGACTTTGGGTGCTGTTTCAGAGGCAACCGCCTGGGCAATGGCTCAAGGCGCCCTGAAACGGAGCAGCGCAGATGTCGCGATCGCCATCTCGGGCATTGCGGGACCCGGCGGCGGCAGCGACAAGAAGCCGGTTGGAACGGTCGTGTTTGCGCGTGCGCTGAAGGACGAGGCCGCTGGCCCGATCGTGGCAGACACCCACCATTTTGGCGATCTCGGCCGGTCAGAGATCCGTCGTCAGGCAGCCCTGGTTGGGCTGAGGCTTCTGCTGCCATAGAGCTTGCGGGCGCGGGTCTCGAAGCTGGCGACCATTCGCTTGAAAGCTTCGTGAAAGAAAGCACCTGCAAGTCTTTCGAATATCTTGCTTCTGAACTCAAAGTCCACGCTGAACTCGATTCGTGTGCCGCCCCCTGATGCTTCGTGGAAGTACCAGTCGTTCCGAAGGTGCTTCAGCGGACCCGACACATAGTCGACATCGATGTGGGAAGGCCGCTCGAGCCGAACGCGGCTGGTGAAGGTTTCCCGGAAGGACTTGAAGCCGACCGACATGTCCCACACGGCGAGATCGCCTTCCTGCTGGCGTGGGCGGACGGCGACGACCCAAGGCAGGAATTCGGGGTAGCGCTTCACATCGGCCACCAGGTCGAACATCTCGGCCGGGGACCAGGGGAGGACGCGGGTTTCGCTATGCCGGGGCACGCGTGCCCTCGCCTGCAGAGCGGCCCAGCTTCTCGAGCCGGGCAGCGCGGAGCTTCTGGAAATCGTCTCCGGCGTGATAGCTCGAGCGGGTGAGCGGGCTTGCAGCGACGAGCAGGAAGCCCTTGGCGCGACCGATTGCGGCATAGCTCGCAAAGGTCTTCGGCTCGATGAACTCGATCACCTTCGCATGACGCGGGGTGGGCTGCAGATACTGGCCGATGGTCAGGAAATCGATGTCGGCCGAGCGCATGTCGTCCATCACCTGGTGCAGCTCCATCCGCTCCTCTCCCAGGCCCACCATCAGGCCGGACTTTGTGAAGATGATCGGGTCCAGGCGCTTCACCTGCTCCAGCAGGCGCAGCGAATGGTAGTAGCGCGCGCCGGGACGAATGGTCGGGTAAAGCCTTGGAACCGTTTCGAGATTGTGGTTGTACACATCCGGCCGGGCGTCGACGATGCGGGCGACCGCTTCGTTCGCCTTGTTCCGGAAATCCGGCGTCAGGATCTCGATCGTGGTGTTCGGCGCGCGCTTCCGCAGCTCCTGGATCACCTTCACGAACTGCGTGGCCCCACCGTCGGAAAGGTCATCGCGGTCGACCGAGGTGATGACGATATGTTCCAGCCCCAGCTCGCCCGCGGCTTCGGCGACATGCGCCGGCTCCAGCGGGTCGACCTTGCTCGGCATCCCCGTCTTCACATTGCAGAAGGCGCAGGCCCTTGTGCAGGTGTCGCCCAGGATCATCACGGTCGCGTGTTTCTGCTGCCAGCACTCCCCGATGTTGGGGCAGGCGGCTTCCTCGCACACGGTGTTGAGGTTCAGGCGCCGCATCAGCTTCTTCGTCTCGGCAAAGGCCGGCGAGGTTGGCGCGCGCACGCGCAGCCACTCGGGCTTGCGGGTGCGGACGAGAGGGGTCGCTTCGCTCATGGCGCCGACATAGGCACTTGCGCGCCGCGGGGCAACGGCATGGCTGCCACGCGGCCGAGGGCCGCAGACGGGACCGGCGGAAAGCGCTTTGCAACCAATTGTGCAGCCGACCACCGACCCGCTTGCGCACAGTGGACCGGTGATCGATGGTCGCATCCGTGAGTCCCTTTGCGTCCAAACGGCGCCCGCGCCGCCAAAGCCGGTCTTCCTGGGGCCCTGTCCAGACCCTTTTGACGGTCGGCGGCGTTGCCATCGGCGCGCTGATCGGTTTGCGGCTGACAGGCGATGTGCCGTTGCCTGCCCTTCCAGTGGCTGATGTCCTGTTGCCAGTTTTCGAGACCCCCAAGGACAGCGGGCCTTCCGAGCCGGGCCTGGACCATCGGCTGAGCGAAGAGCGGGCGGACACGGCGACGGGCGATGCGGCTGCCCTAGACGCCGACGACGCCATTGGCTCCATCGACGAAGCTACGAATGACAGTTTCGCCTGCCCTGGGGCGCAGGTGGTCGACGGCGACACGCTCCGCTGCGGCGCCGAGCGCGTTCGGCTGCACGGGATCGACGCCCCGGAACTGCCGGGCCATTGCCGCCCTGGCCGAGACTGTGTGGAGGGCGATCCCTTTGCGAGTAGCGACCATCTGCGGGACCTGGCTGGTGGATCCGCACTGGTCTGCACCCGGGTCGATACCGACAGCTATGGGCGCACGGTCGCGCGATGCACCGCAGACGGGGTCGACCTCTCCTGCGCCCAGATCGAGGCCGGGCACGCCGTTCGGCGCTATGGGTTCATCCGCTGCGGCTGATCAGGCGCGGAACAGGCGCAAAATCGCGAACGGGTAGGTGCAGACGATGAAGAGGAAACTGAGGGCGATGTCCATCGGCACAGCAGCGGAGCCTCCCGCGCGCCAGGCCGGCAGCGCAAAGGCGACGAGCCGGCAGCTTCCGAGAGTCAGTCAGATCTTTTCATATTCTCGGCATAAAGTGACCAAGATAGCGGAACCGCTGTGAACACGACCGCGACAAAGAGTACCGCGTAGCTCAGCTTCCACGCATCTCCGATCAGTCCTTCGACAAAAAAGGTGATTGTTGACATCCACAGCATTAAAATAATTAGGTTCAAAACCAAAAGTCGAAACGTTCCCAAGGAAAGTCTTCTCGCGGATATCTTTTCGGATCTTGAGACGTAAATGATCAAAGCGATAAAAGATATCGCAATGGCTGCATCATGCAATATAGGTCTTTGGCGAGCGAGGGGAATAATCATATTTATTGACAGAGCGCACAGCAAAACGGCTATCAGATAAGCTTCCATGCGCTTAAGCCGCGGTTTGCTGTGGTCACTCAATTGAGCTACCCCTCTACTCAAAGCGCAGGACCATGTCGTTCCTCCCGATGACACCGGCGATCGCCAGTCGACATGGCGTAGAACCTCATATCATCCGCTTTGACACCAGCAGGCAAGTGGGCGGCTACGGCCGACGTCAGAAGCCGTGGAAGGTCGCGAAGTCCACCAGCGGGGCTCGCCTTGCCTGCCACTGGTTCGCCTTGTCGGCCTCGTCGGCGAAGCCGATGGACATGCCGCAGAAGAGCATTCGGCCCTCAGGAAGGTTCAGGAAATTGCCGATGGTCTGCGGGTAGATAGCGAAACACTCCTGGGCGCAGCTATCCAGGCCTTCCTCGCGCAGGAGGAGCATGAGCGTCTGCAGGAACATGCCGAGGTCCGACCATTGGGGCGGGCCCATGGTGCGCTGGACCGAGCAGAACAGCGCGACTGGTGCGCCGAAAAACTGGAAATTGCGGGCGAACCACATCAGGCGGGCGAACTTGTCCTCGCGGGGGATGCCGAGCGCGCCATAGAGGTCTTCGCCGACACCAAACCGATAGTCGCGGTAGGGGCTGGGAAGCTCTTTCGGGTAGATGTCATACTCGGTCGGTTCGCCCCGGGGGTTTTCCTGCGTGGTCCTGGCCATGATGGCCTTCAACTCGTCGAGCTTTGCGCCGCCGACCACATCGATGTGCCAGGGCTGGAGGTTGCCGCCGGATGGCGCGCGAGCGGCCTTTTCCAGCACCCGGCGGATGATTGCGGGGTCGACCGGGGTGGGGAGGAAGCCACGGACGGAGCGGCGGGTGGCGACGGCTTCGGAGACGTTCATTGGCGGCATCCCGGTGGTTGTTCAGGGCAATCCGATTGCCTAAGGGTGGGCCATGCTGTCCAGCCTCCCCAATCTGCTGACGCTGAGCCGGATCTTCGCGGTTCCGCTGTTCGTGATCCTGATGTGGAACGCCAGCTGGGTGGGCTACACGGCGGCCTTCGTGCTCTATTGCCTGGCTGGCCTCACCGACTATCTGGATGGCTATCTGGCGCGCTCGAACGGCACGGTTTCCAAGCTGGGCGTGTTCCTGGACCCGGTTGCCGACAAGATCATGGTGGCGGCCGTGATCGTGATGCTGATCCACAACGAGCATATCCGCGACTGGCATGTGATCCCGGCGCTGGTGATCATCCTGCGCGAGATCACCGTGTCTGGCCTGCGCGAGTTCCTGGCGACGGCGCGGGTGGGCCTGCCGGTCAGCCAGATGGCGAAGTGGAAGACGACCTTCCAGATGGTCTCGCTGGGGGCGCTGATCCTGGCGCCGGCCAGCGCGCACTGGTGGCCCGCCCTCCCCGCCCAGACGGTGGGGCTGGTGACGCTGTGGCTTGCTGGTGTGCTGACCCTGGTAACCGGGTGGGATTATCTGCGCATCGGGCTCAGACACATGACGGACGAGCCGATCCAGTGACGGGGCCGGAGCCGGTGACGTTGCTCTATTTTGCCTGGGTGCGAGAGCGGATCGGCGTTCAGACGGAACAGGTGGCGCTGGCGGGCCCGACCACCGTTGGCGCGCTTCTGGATGACCTCGCGGAACGCTCCGCCGGGCACGCAGCGGCGCTGGCGGACCGGAGTCGGCTTCGGGCGGCGGTGAACCAGGATTTCGTTGGCTGGGACCATGCGGTGACATCGGGCGACGAGGTCGCGATATTCCCGCCGGTGACAGGCGGGTAGCCAATGTTTCGGGTGAGCATCCAAGCTGAACCATTTGACCTTGCGGAAGAACATTGGGCGCTTTCCACCTTGGGGTCCGACATTGGCGCAGTGATCAGTTTCGTGGGCCAAGTGCGCGACGAGGTGTTGGAGCTGGAGCATTATCCAGCGATGGCAATACGGCAGATGGAGGCTGTGTTGGCCGATGCGCGCGCCCGCTGGCCGCTGAAGGGCGCGACGCTGATTCACCGCTACGGCCGGCTGGAGGTCGGCGCGCCGATCGTGCTGGTGCTGACGGCAAGCAGTCACCGGCAGGCGGCTTTCGAAGCCGCCGAGTTTCTGATGGACTGGCTGAAGACGCGCGCGCCCTTCTGGAAGAGGGGCGCTGACGGCTGGGTGGAGGCGAAGGCGAGCGATGACGCGGCGTCGGCGCGATGGGGGACCTGATGGCACTGACGCTCTACCAGTTCGAGCTTTCGCCCTATGCCGACAAGGTGCGCCGGGTGCTGCGGTTGAAGGGGATTGCCTTCGATTGCGTCGAGGTCCCCGTCACGTCTCCCGGCAAATACAAGTCCATAAGCCCGACCGGCAAGTTCCCGGCCCTGGTGCATGACGGCAAGACCATCGTCGATTCGACCGACATCTGTCGGCATCTGGAGGGGCACTTTCCCACCCCCCGGATCGCGCCGGACGCTCCCCGGGATGCAGCGCTTGCGACCATCCTCGAGGATTGGGCGGACGAGGCGCTGTACTTCTATGACCTGACGATGCGGAACTGGCCGCAGAACCGGGAATGGTTCATCGACGACCTGCTGCACCATGTGAAGCCCGGTTTCGCGCGTGGGATGCTGGCGCGGCTGATCCCGGGCGCGCTGCTGAAGGCGACCAAGGCGCAGGGGCTGGGGCGCAAGGCCGAAGAGACGGTGGTGGCCGACCTGTCCGCCCAATTCGATGCGCTGAATCTGCTGGTGGCCGATGGTGGCTGGCTCGCCGGGCCGCGCTTGTCGACGGCCGACATTGCGGTCAGGGTCATGCTGAACGTTATCGAGCGGGCGAAGGAAGGCCGGGCCCTGCTGGAGGCCCGCCCTGTCCTTCACGACTGGGCGAAGCGGGTGGATGCCACTGCCCCGCCCGAGGGACTGAGCTTCACCCGACAGCGCAACTGACCGCCTGCCGTGGCGGGGGCGGGTGACGCAGACGCGCCACCCGCTGAACCAGCCCTACGACAGGGTCGAGAACGGCCGGCTCTGACGGCGTCGTGCCGCAGCGCCGATCAGGCCGAAGCCTGTGATCATCAGCGCCCAGCTTGCCGGCTCGGGCACGACGCCCGCCGTGGCACCCGGGAGCTGTTCCACGACCGCGCCCTGCCCGGCGACATAGTCTATCATGTTGGCGCGAAGCTTCATGCCACCCTTCGACTGCCAGTAGGGCGCGGTCATGCCGCCGACCATCAGATAGCCCTCGCCGAAGTTGGCGCCCATCAGGGTGGAGCCTTCGGAACCCTTGATCAGGCTGAAGGCGCCCTTGCAGGTTCCAGCTTCGCAGCTGACGACATCGTGGCTGAAGGCGTTTCCGGTCCATTCGTCGCCAGCGCCGCGCCGATCGAGATCGGCCTTTTCGCCGGCGTCGGTGAGTTCGCCGCTGTCGCTGAAACGCGCACCCGTGAGGGTGAGGCCGAAGCCGGCATCGACGGGATCATAGCTGTCGTTGCGGGCGCCGTTCACCAGAACGGCGCCGCCGGCTGTGACGAAGGATTCGATTGCGGCCCGGCCGCCCGCGTTCAGGAACTCGGCCAGGCCTGCGGCGTCACCACCTTCGAGGTAGACGAAGGAGGCGTTTGCGAACGCATCGATGGTGAAGCCAAAGATGGAGGTCCAATTGCCCTTGCCGAGGGCAAAATCCATGGCGGCCTCGGGCGAGCCCTTGTCGTCGGCCTCAATCCCCCAGGGTGAGCCGGGGCCAGTCATGTAGATGTGAGTTGCAGCGGAGGCCGGGGCGGCCAAGGCAATCGTGCCGAGAAAGATGAGCGGAATACGGTGCATCGGGAAAAGTCCTGCTGGAGTGATGCATGCCAAGTAGTGGCACGGCCTCGTAGCAGGAAGATGTTTTACACCAATGCAATACCACCTGTTCTTCAGGTGATATCGCCTATACTTTCGTATAGTGGTGCCCCGTTCGCGTCAGGCCGTCAGGATGACCTTGCCCTTCGCCTTGCGGTCCATCAGCATCCGGATGGCTTCGGCACCGCGCTCCAGCGGCAGGTGGGCCGAGACGTGGGGCTTCAGCTTGCCTTCGGCGAACCACTTGAGCAGCTCGGCCATGTTCGCTTCGTGCAGCTTGGGCTCGTGCGCAGTGAAGGCTCCCCAGAAGACACCGACGATGCTGGCGCCCTTGATGAGCGGCAGGTTCAGCGGGAGCTTGGGGATTTCGCCGGCCGCGAAGCCGACCACCAGATAGCGGCCGTTCCAGGCGATGGAGCGGAAGGCGGGCTCGGCATATTTGTCGCCGACCGGATCATAGACCACGTCCACGCCCTTGCCGCCGGTGATCTGCTTCACGCGGTCCTTCAGGTCCTCGGTCGAGTAGTTGATCACCTCGTCGGCGCCATACTCCTTGCACAGCGCGAGCTTTTCGTCGGACGAGGCGGCGGCGATGACCTTGGCGCCCATCAGCTTGCCGAGTTCGACAGCTGCGAGGCCGACTCCGCCGGCTGCGCCCAGAACCAGCAGGGTTTCGCCGGCTGCGAGCCGGGCACGCTGCTTGAGCGCATGGTGGGAGGTGCCGTAGGTCATGGTGAAGCCGGCGGCGACGTCGAAGGGCATGTCGCCGACGATGGGGATGACCTGGTGCTGGGCGGCAAGAAACTGTTCGCGGAAGGCGCCGTTGCCGATCATGGCGATGACCTTGTCGCCCACCTTGTAGCGGGTCACGCCTTCGCCCACCGCGTCGACCACGCCGGCCGCTTCGCCGCCGGGGCTGAAGGGGAGCGGGGGTTTGAACTGGTAGAGGTTCTGGATGATCAGCACGTCGGGGAAGTTGACGCCCGCGGCATGCATGCGGATTCGCACTTCGCCCTTGCCGGGTTCGGGCGTGGGCAAGTCCTGCACGACCAGCTTTTCGGGCGGCCCATGCTCTACACAAACAAGCGCTTTCATCTCGGTCTCCCTCGCTCCAATGTGGGCAGATAGGCTGGTGAGACGGGGAGACGCAATGGTGGCGGGACGGCCAAAAATCACAGTGTTCGGCGCGGGGATGATCGGCCTTTACGTGGGCGGGCTGCTGGCGCCCCATGCGGACGTCACTTTCGTGGGTCGGCCTTCGATGCTGGACCCGCTGGCGGATGGGCTTCGGCTGACGGATGTGGATGGGCTGGATCTGCAGCTTGGCGGCCATGATTTCCGGGCGACGACGGATGCGGCGGGGCTTGCCGGGGCTGAGCTGGTTCTGGTGACGGTGAAGAGCATGGGGACGGCCGACGCCGCTGCCGCGATTGCAGCCCAAGCGCCGGGTGCTGGTGTGGTGAGTTTTCAGAACGGGGTTTCGAATCCGGATGTTCTGCGCGCGGCCCTGCCCAGGGCGACGGTGCTGGCCGGCATGGTGCCCTTCAACGTGGCGCAGCGGGCGCCTGCGCACCTGCACCGCGGCACAGGCGGTGGGCTGATGGTGGAGGCGAGCGCGACGCTGGCGCCGTTCGAGGCGGCCTTTGCTGCGGCTGGATTGCCGCTTGGGCAGAGTTCGAACATCCTGGGCGTGCAGTGGGGCAAGCTGCTGGTGAACCTGAACAATGCGATCAACGCACTTTCGGGCGTGAGCCTGGCGGATGAGCTTCGGCAGCGGGATTTCCGCCGAGCCTGGGCGCTGTGCCTGGCGGAGGGGCTTGCGCTGGTGAAGGCGGCGGGGATCGAACCGGTGGACCCGTTGCCCATGCCGTTGAAGCTGATGCCGCAGATCATGCGGCTGCCGGATGCGCTCTATCGCTATGTGCTGAGCGCGGGGAGCGGGGCACGCGTTAAGGTTGACCCGCATGCGCGAAGTTCGATGGCGGATGACCTGGCCAAGGGGCGCGCGACCGAGGTGGATTATCTGCAGGGCGAGGTGGTGCGGCTGGCCGAGCGGCTGGGCAAACGCGCGCCGGTGAATGCGCGGCTGGTGGAGTTGGTGAAGGCGGCTGAGGCCGGTGCGGCGCCGTGGGGGGCGACGGCGCTGTACCGGGAGCTGACAGCGGCGCGGCGGGGCTAGTCGCGCATCGCGCGCTCGCCTCGAAGTCCCGGCAACACAAGCTTCATGTTTCGTCCACAGGCTCGTCGCAGCATTGCGCTTGGATCAGTTCAGAGTTTAGCTATCGCAAGGGTGACACCGGAGGCGAACTCACCATGTGAGGATAGGGATAGTGAAGCGCGAAATTTGGTGGGAGCGTTGGGGAGCCAAGTATAAGCCAGCATCATGGAAGGCATGGGCGTGGCTTGGAGCGTTTTGTTGCTCAATATGGCCGATCATGGCGATTTCCGGATGGCTGGCTAGGAGCGCGGGCCTCTCGAATGACCGCATTCTCTCCGCCGCAAGCGTACTGCTGTTGATAGGTTGGGGCTTCTGGTTCGTCGAACGACACGCTGCTCCAAGGCGATAGCCACCCCTCTCCCATTTATGGGATCAAGGCGTAGGTTGGGCTTCACCCACCTTCGGCTCCGCTGGGACGACGCTTTGATTTGAGGCGCGGTTCAGGCGCGCGCTTCCTTCAGGGCCTGAGCAAACAGGCGGAATTCGTCGGCGCGGGGACTTGAGGGGCGCCAGGCCAGCGCGATGGTTCGCTTGGCCTCGGGGCTTTCGAGGGGGCGGGTTTCGATTCCGGTGTTGCTCAGGATGCCGGCGTCGATGGCCATCTGGGGCAAAAGGGTCATGCCGATGCGGTTTTCGACCATCTGGACGAGGGTGTGCAAGCTGGTGCCCAGGACGGACTGGTCGGGACGGAAGGTGGCGCGGCTGCAGGCGGCGAGTGCGTGGTCCTTCAGGCAGTGGCCGTCTTCGAGGAGGAGGAGACGGGCTTCGTCGATGCCTTCGGGGCTGACGGCGGCCGGGGGATTGGGCAGATCGTCCCGGTGGAAGGCGAAACGGATCGGGTCGTCGAACAGGGGTTCGTGCTCGATGTCGCCGCAGCTGTAGGGGAGTGCGAGGAGCAGGCAATCGAGCTGGCCGCGGTGGAGGGCCTCGCAGGCGGGGCCGGACTGTTCCTCGCGCAGGTAGAGCTTGAGGTCGGGCCAGGCGCGGCGGAGGCCCGGGAGAAGGCCGGGGAGCAGGAAGGGCGCGATGGTGGGGATGACGCCCAGGCGCAATTCGCTGGCCAATGGCTGGCCGGCGGCGCGGGCGAGCTCGGTGATG
>JBGTBK010000320.1:0-1620 GCA_041749355.1 Sandaracinobacter sp.
CCGCACTCGCCGTCGGTCCTTCCCCGGCGCCGGCCCCCGAAAAGAACAACCGCCCGCAATAATCCCCCTCCGCCACCACGGCATTCAGCGCCCCGGACGCTGCCGCAAGCGGGTGCGACAGCGGCACCAGCGCCGGATGCACCCGCTGGAACAGGGCGCCGTCCGCCTGTTCGGCAAGACCCACCAGCTTGATCCGGAACCCCAGCGCCGCTGCCTGGTCGATATCGGTCAACCCCACGGCCCGGATGCCATGCGTCGCCACCGCCGGAAAATCGATCCGCGCCCCGAACGCCAGCGCCGCCAGGATGCTAAGCTTGTGCGCCGTATCGATGCCATCGACATCGAAACTCGGGTCGGCCTCTGCATAACCAGCCGCCTGCGCCGCGGCCAGAACGACATCGAAATCAAGCCGTTCCGCCTCCATCCGCGTCAGGATGTAGTTGCAGGTGCCATTCAACAGTCCATAGACCCGCAGGATACGGTTCGCCGCCATCCCCTCGCGCAGCCCCTTGATCACCGGGATGCCCCCGGCCACCGCCGCCTCATACTTCAGCGGCGTCCCCGCCGCCTCCGCCGCCACTGCCAGGTCAAGCCCATGATGCGCCAGCATCGCCTTGTTGGCGGTCACGAAGGGCTTGCCCCGCTGCAGCGAGGCGCGCGCCAGCGTCAGCGCCGGGCCGTCTGCCCCACCCACCAGCTCCACCACCACATCCACATCGTCGCGCGCAGCAAGCGCTGTCGCATCATCCTCCCAGGCGAAGCGCGAGAGGTCGACCCCCCGCTCCCGCTGCCGATCCCGCGCGGATACGGCCGTCACGACAATAGGCCGGCCAGCGCGGCGGGCGATAAGCTCGGCGTTGGTGTCGAGCAGCTTCACGACGCCGGCACCAACAGTGCCGAGCCCGGCAAGACCAACCTTCAAGGGTGCGGGGCGCAAGGGAGTGGACATGGCCGCTGCCTTAGCGGGGCAAGGCCTGCGGCGGAAGGGGGCGGGTGGTTGACGGACGCCGGGCGCAATCAATGGCACCAGACTGAACACATCGATAAGGTTTCAGTTGCATCGGTCGGCTCCAACATGTACTGAGAGGACAGTATGGAGCGCCAGATCCTGTATGCGCCGGCTGCTGCCAAGTCCTTGCGCCGTCTGGATGCGGCGACCCGCGCGAGAATTCAGGAGAAGGTGCGCCAGCTTGCACGGGATCCCGACAGCCTTGCCAACAATGTGAAGCGCCTCCGCGGCATGGAGGGTGTTTTCCGGCTGCGCGTTGGGGACTGGCGCGTGATCTACAGCGAGACGGGTGTGGTGCTGAACATATTGAGGGTCGCGCCGCGCGGCTCGGCCTATTGAGGAGGCGGACATGGGGTTCGAGACACAGGTTCTGACGGCGCCCGACGGCTCCGAACTGGTCGTGCTGAAGCGTGCCGATTTCGAGGCCCTGCTGGAGGCGTGGGAAGATGCCGAGGATGTGATCGAGGCGCGGGTGGCCCTGAAGGAGCTGGAGGCGCAGGGCGCCATGCCGGACGCGGTGCTGACCGCCATCCTCGATGAGGGCCTGACCCCGGTTGCGGCCTGGCGGCGCTTTCGCGGGCTGTCGCAAGCCGAACTCGCCCGGCGCGCCG
>JBGTBK010000321.1:0-1761 GCA_041749355.1 Sandaracinobacter sp.
CGTCGGGCCGGAACGCGCCCGACACCGCCGCGCGCAGCACCAGCCTGTCGAACAGGGGCGTCATTCGCCGAACCAGGCCCGAAAGGCGGGCTGCAGCCGCTCCTTCGTGAAACTCGCGAGGTCGGCCAGCGGGGCGTCGCCGGTGCCGTAGGATTTCACCAGCTCGGTCAGGATTCGTTCGGCTGCGTCACCCAGCGGCTTGTCGCGCCCGCCCCGGGCCAGCAGCCAGTCGCGGAAGCCGTCTGCCAGCTGCTGCGGCTCGATCCGATCGATGCGGTTTTCCACCAGAAGCTCGGGCGGGATGGTGTCGAGCGTGACCTTCAGCCCGATCAGCACGATGCGGAACTGGGGGATTTCGCCGATGCGGGCATAGAGGGTGTTGAGGAAGCGGCGCCCGCCGGCGTCGGTCAGGTCGTGCGTGTCGAGATCGTCGATCACCATCCAGATGCGCTTTTTCGGCCAGCGGTCCGCGATGATGTCGCGCAGCTTGCCCACCAGCACCTGGTCATAGGCCGCCGCCGTGGTTTCGGGCTCGGGCAGGTCTGCGGCTGCGGTATCGGAGATTTTCGAGAGGAGGAGAGCCGCCAGCGCCCGCTCGCCGGCCGGAAGCTTGTCGGACGGCAGGTGGATGTAGAGATTGTCGGGCTCGGGAAACAGCGCCTGGATGATGCGGGCGGTGTAGCTCTTGCCGAGCTTGCGGCCGCCCGGGCTAAGTGGCGGGCTGACGCGCAGCACCTGCTTGTGCCCGCTGGCAAGCCCGGCCAGCGCCTCGAACAGCGACTGCCGACCGAACACCGGGCTGCCATCGTCGAGCGAGCTTCGCGACAGCAGCGGCCTGTCGGGGGTTGCGATCTGGGCGAGCCTGGGCGCAAGCGCGCGGCCGATTGCGGCAAGCGGCATCGCGACGTTGATCACCTGCGCGGGGGCAAGCGCCTCTTCGTTGGCGCCGATGGCGTCCGGCCCCAGCCCCAGATAGTGGAGCCCGACGGGCTCGCCCTTGCCATCGACCAGCAACCCGCCTGAGGAACCCCGGGCGGTGGTGGCCGAATGGAACAGCCTGCAGCCGCCGGCAATGAAATGGATGAGGCCCGCATTGCCGGCCCGGCCTTCGCCGAGTGGATGGTGGAACACGAAGCATTCGCCGGTTGCCAGCGGCGTGTCGACCATGCGGGCAAGATCATACCAGCCGCGCTGCAGCCCTGGCGCGCCTTCGAGGTGGATGACTGCAAAGTCCAGATTGTCGGCGCCGGCGGTCGCCCAGCCGTCGCGCACTATGGGGTTCATCCACCAGTCCGCCGCCGGATTTTCGGGTTCCAGCGCGCCATGTTCGCGGGCTTCGATCCGCCAGTCGGCACGGGCGCGGAAGCGGGACTTGTCGTCGGTCGGCATGCCTGCGCGCGAGAAATCGAACAGCACCGTCAGCGGGAAGCCGGGGGTGAGCGGGGAGGGCACGTCCTTCACCACATGCCAGTTGGTCAGCACGGCCGAAGGCCCGATCAGGAAGCCGGTGCCGGTGACCGACTTGCCGTCAGGGCCGAGTGTTTCGACCCGGCACAGCCGCCGCCGGGCGAGCAGGATCGAGGGAACCAGCCGGTCGGGATCGGGAAATCCGGCGAGCCGGCTGGTGATGCGCTCGAGACTTGCGCTTTGCAGGGTTGCCTGGGCAGCGCCCGCGCCGAGTGCCGCTGCAAGCGCCTTCATTGCAGCCGACCGGGCTTGGGCCATCGCTGTCGCGCCGGCATCGGGCGGGTCGAACAGGCC
>JBGTBK010000322.1:0-9549 GCA_041749355.1 Sandaracinobacter sp.
GGGCGACGAGCGCGTCGTGATCGACCTTGCCGGCAGCGGAGAGCACCAGCGCGGCGCCGCGATAGTGGTTTGCGCGCCAGCCCGCGAGGCTTGTTTCGTCGAGCTGCGCCAGGCTTTCGGCCGTGCCCAGGATCGAGCGGCCGAGCGCCTGGCCCGGATAGGCGGCGGCCTGCAGATGGTCGAACACCAGGTCGTCGGGCGTGTCGAGCGCCTCGCCGATTTCGGACAGGACGACTTCGCGCTCCTTCTCGAGATCTTCTGGCGCAAAGCGCGGATCGATCAGCAGGTCGGTGATGATGTCGACGCCAAGCGGCAGGTCCTCGGCCAGCACGCGCGCGTGAAAGACGGTGTGGTCGCGCGAAGTCCAGGCGTTGAGCGCGCCGCCCACATCCTCGATCTCTTCGGCGATCTGGCGCGCGGTGCGGCGGCCGGTGCCCTTGAACACCATATGCTCGAACAGATGGGCTAGGCCGTTTTCGGCTTCGGTTTCGTGCCGCGCGCCGACATCGGCGTTCAGCGCGACGGCGGCGGTTTCCAGCCCCGGCATGGCGAGGGTGGCAACGGTCACGCCATTGGCGAGTCGGGTCTGGCGCGGTTCCATCATGTGCGGGCGCGGATGAAGGCCTTAAGGGCATCGGCGCTTGCCGGCAGCCGCTCGTAGCGCTCTTCCCGGTCGAACAGATGGGCGACACGGCGGGGCAGGCCGGGGCGCACGCCAGAGGCGCGCTCGACGGCGTCGGGGAATTTGGCGGGGTGGGCGGTTGCCAGTGTCACGATGGGGCCGTCGATCGTGCCTTCGGCGCGGCGGGCGGCGGCGAGGCCGATTGCGCTGTGCGGGTCGATCAGCTGGCCGCAGTGGGAATGGGCCCATTGCAGGGCCTGCATCATCGCGGTCTCGTCGACGCGCTCGGCACTGAACAGGCTGGCGGTCTGGGCGCGCTGGGCATCTCTCAGCTGCATGCGTCCCGTCTTTTCGAAGTCTGCCATGCTTGCGGCAAGGGCTGCGCCGTCGCGGCCGTGGAGATCGAACAGAAGGCGCTCGAAGTTGGAGGAGACCTGGATGTCCATCGAGGGGGTCGAGGTGGGCGCGACCTTGCCGACCGAATAGTCGCCGGCGTTGAGCGCGCGGGCGAGGATGTCGTTGATGTTGGTTGCGACGAGAAGGCGGCTGATGGGAAGCCCCATCCTGTTGGCGCAGTAGCCCGCAAACACGTCGCCGAAATTGCCGGTTGGAACCGAGAAGGCGACGGCACGGCTGGGCGCGCCGAGGCGGACGGCGGCGTAGACATAATAGACGATCTGGGCGAGCAGCCGGGCCCAGTTTATGCTGTTGACGGCCGAGAGCTGCTGCTCGGCGCGGAAGGCAAGGTCGTTGAACAGCGCCTTCACGAGGGCCTGCGCATCATCGAAGCTGCCGGCGAGCGCGATGTTGTGCACGTTGGGGGCGGCGACCGTGGTCATCTGCCTTCGCTGGACATCCGACACCCGGCCTTCGGGGTGGAGCATGAAGATGGTGATGCCCGGCCGGCCGGCGACGGCCTCGATCGCCGCCGAGCCGGTGTCGCCGCTGGTGGCGCCGACGATGGTGAGCTTGTCGCCGGCCCCCAGGAACTTCGCGAACAGGCCCCCGAGCAGCTGGAGGGCGACGTCCTTGAAGGCTAGTGTCGGGCCGTGAAACAGCTCAAGCAGCCACTGGCGGCTGTCGAGCTGGACAAGCGGGGTGACGGCGGCGTGGCCGAAATCGCCATAGGCGTCTGCCAGCAGGGCCTTGAGCTCGGCGTCCGTTAGCGCGCCTTCGGTGAAGGGGCGGATGACGGTGAAGGCAGTGTCGAGATAGGAGGCGTTGGCGAGCCCCTCGAGCGTTTCGGGGGAGAGCTGGGGCCAGTGCGTCGGAAGGTAGAGCCCGCCATCGGTTGCGAGGCCCGCGAGCGTGACGCCACGGAAATCGAGGATCGGGGCCTGCCCCCTGGTGCTCTGATAGTGCATTTCGACAGGGGACCTAGGGCCGGGGGCGGCTGGTTGCAAGCCAGCGGCGGAGCCAGAGGCCGTAGATGACCGCCAGGATGGCCGCGAAGCTGAACCACTGGACGGCATAGCTGATGTGGCTGTTGGAGATGGTCTCGAGACCCGGCGGGGCCGACGGCACGAGCGGCGGCGCGGACACGCTCTGCACGAGGATCCAGCTGTCGCCGCCTCCCTTCACCAGCTTGCCCTCGAACGTGGCGGTGCCGCCAAGGATCGACAGCGGCTCGGGGCGGGGGCTCCAGCCCGTGTCGCGGGTGACGGGCGTTTCGCCGGCGCGGCAATCGGTGAGGTAGGAATAGCCGCTCTGGCCCTTCAGGTTTCGGCCCGCGCGCAAGTCTGCAAGTCCGCCCGGGCACGACAGCTGCAGGCGCACGGTCCGGAACTGGGCATCGGCCGGGATCGGGTTGCTGCCGATGTCGAGCAGCGGGGCATCGGCGTTGCGGGCAAGATCGGCGAGCAGCGCCTCTTTCCACTGGGCCCGCTGCAGCTGCCAGACGCCGAAGCCGAGCAGGAT
The DNA here is from genome assembly GCA_041749355.1 of Sandaracinobacter sp. Taxonomy (GTDB): domain Bacteria; phylum Pseudomonadota; class Alphaproteobacteria; order Sphingomonadales; family Sphingomonadaceae; genus Sandaracinobacteroides. The sequence goes on from JBGTBK010000322.1 coordinate 2,540, forward strand.
CGGGACTGCGATGCCGACCATCAGGGTGGGCAGAACTGGAAAGCCCCGACGGTTTCCCGCCGGGGCTTCCGGGTTCGGCCTGGGGGTCGGCTCAGTGGCCAACCACGGCTGCCCCGAAGTTGGAGCCCCAGATGTAGATCGACAGGAAGAGGAACAGCCACACCACGTCGACGAAGTGCCAGTACCAGGCGGCGGCTTCGAAGCCGAAGTGCTGCTTGGGCGTGAAGTCGCCGAGATAGGCGCGCCACAGGCAGACGGCGAGGAAGATGGTTCCGACGATCACGTGGAAGCCGTGGAAGCCGGTCGCCATGTAGAAGGTGGCGCCGTAGATGTTGCCGGCCATGCCGAAGGTGGCGTGGGTGTATTCATAGGCCTGGACGAACGAGAACAGGATGCCGAGCGCGATGGTGAGCCACAGCCCCTGCTTGAAGCCTTCGCGGTCGCCGTGGATCAGCGCATGGTGCGCCCAGGTGACCGTGCTGCCCGAGAGCAGCAGGATCAGCGTGTTGAGCAGCGGATAGACGAAGGGATCGAGCGGCTCGATGCCGGTCGGTGGCCAGACGCCGCCGACGGCTTCACCCGTGGAGGGAAAGAGGGCGGCTGCGAAGAAGGCCCAGAACCAGGCGACGAAGAACATCACTTCGGACGCGATGAACAGGATCATCCCATAGCGGTGGTGCAGCTGGACGACCGGCGTGTGGTCGCCGGCGTTGGCTTCGTCGCGCACGTCGGAGAACCAGAAGAAGAAGGTGGCGAGCACGCCCAGCAGGCCAAGGCCGGCAACCCATGGGCCCCAGGCATAGCCGTGCCACCAGAAGGTGGACGCGCCGAGCATCACCATCGCGGAGATGGCGCCCATCAGCGGCCAGGGGCTGGGGGGCAGGATGTGGAAATCGTGGGTCTTGCCGGATGCCATGTGTCTTCGCCTGTTCTGCTGTTGCGTCGGCCCTAGCCTGCGTGTGCGGGCAAGGGCAAGATTTCTAACGACCCCTGTGCGGAATCTGCGCCTGTCCGGTGGCATAGATGCCGGCCGGGCGGGTCGGTTCCGCAACTGGGAAGAAGCTGTAGGACAGAGTGATCTCGTCGATGTCGCGGGCGTCGGGGTCGTCGAGGATCGCGGGGTCGACATAGAAGACGACCGGCATCTCGACGGTTTGCCCGGGTTGCAGGGTCTGCTCGTTGAAGCAGAAGCACTGGATCTTCGCGAAATATTTGCCGGCGGCGGCCGGCGAGACGTTGAAGGTTGCGGTGCCGGTGGTAGCTGTGCCGAAGCTGCTGCTGGCCCCGAAACTGGCCTTGTAGAAGGCCATATTCTGTTCGCCGATCCGGATTTCCATGGGCCCTTGTGCGGGTGCGAACTGCCAGGGCAGGCCGCCGCGGACATTGCCGTCGAAGCGCACCTTGATCGTGCGGCCGGCAAGCGCCTTCATCTGGTCCGGCGTGGCGAGGCTTGCGCCGTCGGACTTCTGGGTGGTGCCGCCAAAGCCCGTGACCTGGCAGAAGATGCGGTAGAGCGGCACCGAGGCATAGGCGAGGCCGACCATGCCGACTGCGACAGCGCCGGCGATGAGGGCGGTGCGAACATGGCGGCCGTGTTCGGCAACGGTGCTCATGACACCATCCGCGACACGGTGATGCCATAGAAAAGGAAGGCGAAAGCGCCAAGCACGAGGCCGATCACCAGGTTGCGCCGCTTGCGTCGGGCAACGAAGGCCTTTTCTTCCTCGGGCGACCAGCTCATGCGGCCCACCGATCTGCGACCAGCACGGCGAAGATGCCGGCAAGGTAGAGCAGCGAGAATTTGAACAGCGCCTTTTCGGCGGCCATGTCCCTGGCTTCGGTGGTGGTGCTGCGGGCCACTCGGCCCGCGAGCGCGACAAAGGCAAGGCTGAGCAGCGTTGCCGGCACGCCATAGACAGGGCCGAGCAGGCCGAGCGCCCAGGGGGCGACCGCAACGGCTGCCAGCACGAAGCTGTAGAGCAGGATCTGCCGGCGGGTTTCGGGAATGCCGTGAGTGACGGGCAACATCGGAATGCCGGCCTTTTCGTAATCGATGCGCACGAACAGGGCGAGCGCCCAGAAGTGCGGCGGCGTCCAGGCGAAGATGATCGCGAACAGCAACAGGGGAAGGGCGGTCACGTCACCCGTGACGGCGGCCCATCCGATGATCGGCGGGAAGGCGCCGGCGGCACCCCCGATGACGATGTTCTGCGGGGTGCGCGGCTTCAGCCAGACGGTGTAGACGACCGCATAGAAGAAGATGGAGAAGGCGAGCCAGGCGGCAGCCACCCAGTTGGTTGCAAAGCCGAGCGTCACGACCGAGGCGACCGACAGGATGTTGGCGAAGGCAAGCGCGTCTTCCGAGCGCATGCGGCCTGCTGGCAGCGGGCGGCCTGCGGTGCGCTTCATCACGGCGTCGATGTCGGCTTCCCACCACTGGTTGTAGGCAGCGGCAGCACCGGCGCCGACGGCGATGCACAGGATGGCGACGAAGGCGAGGAAGGGGTGGATGTGGCCCGGCGCTGCGAACAGGCCGCAGGCGCCGGTGAACACCACGAGTGTCATGACCCGGGGCTTCAGCAGCGCCCAATAGTCACGCCACTCGGCCGCCGGCAGCACGGGTGCCCCGGATAGCGGAAGGGCGCCGGTGGGCGCCCTTCCCTTGTCTGCGATGGGCGGAATGCTCGCCATCGCGGGCCTCAGTGCGCCGTCTTCACGTTCCGCAGGTCGGGAACAGTCTCGAACTGGTGGAACGGCGGGGGGGAGGACAGCGTCCACTCCAGCGTGGTGGCGCCTTCACCCCAGGGGTTGGCGGCAGCCTTGCGGCCCGCGACCAGCGACCAGATGATGTTCACGAAGAACACCGCCATGCCGGCCAGCATGATGGCATAGCCCCACGACGCGATCTGGTTCCAGTAGGCATAGGCTTCCGGATAGTCCGGGATTCGGCGCGGCATGCCGTCCTGGCCCAGGAAGTGCATCGGGAAGAACAGCACGTTCACGCCGATGAAGAACACCCAGAAGTGCAGCTTGCCCAGGAACTCGTTATACTCCCGGCCCGACATCTTGCTGAACCAGTAGTAGAAGCCGGCGAACAGGCCGAACACGGCGCCCAAGCTGAGGACGTAGTGGAAGTGCGCGACCACATAGTAGGTGTCGTGCATGTAGGTGTCGACGCCGCCGTTCGAGAGGACGATGCCGGTGACGCCGCCGACCGTGAACATGAAGATGAAGCCGAGCGCCCAGAGCATCGGGGTCTGGAAGGTCATCTTGCCGCCCCACATGGTGGCGATCCACGAGAAGATCTTGATGCCGGTGGGCACCGCGATGATCATCGTGGCGGCGGTGAAGTACATCTTGGTGTTCACGCTCATGCCGACCGTGAACATGTGGTGGGCCCACACGATGAAGCCGACGAAGCCGATGGCGACCATGGCATAGGCCATGCCAAGGTAGCCGAAGACGGGCTTGCGGCTGAAGGTGGAGATGATCTGGCTGACGATGCCGAAGGCCGGCAGGATCATGATGTAGACTTCGGGGTGGCCGAAGAACCAGAACAGGTGCTGGTAGAGCACCGGATCCCCGCCGCCGGCCGGATCGAAGAAGGTGGTGCCGAAGTTGCGGTCGGTCAGCAGCATGGTGATGGCGCCGGCCAGCACGGGCAGCGACAGCAGCAGCAGGAAGGCGGTGACCAGCACCGACCATACGAACAGCGGCATCTTGTGCAGCGTCATGCCCGGTGCGCGCATGTTGAAGATGGTGGTGATGAAGTTGATCGCGCCAAGGATCGAGGCAGCACCGGCAAGGTGCAGCGAGAAGATGGCGAGATCGACCGCCGGCCCGGGGTGGCCCGAGGTGGAGAGCGGCGGATAGACCGTCCAGCCGGTGCCAGCGCCATCGAAGCCTGCCGGGCCGGGCACGAACATGGAGGCGCCGAGCAGGATGAAGGCGACGGTTGTCAGCCAGTAGGAGACGTTGTTCATCCGCGGGAAGGCCATGTCGGGCGCGCCGATCATGATGGGCACGAACCAGTTGCCGAAGCCGCCGATGAGGGCCGGCATCACCATGAAGAACACCATGATGAGGCCGTGGCCGGTGATGAACACGTTCCAGAGGTGATAGGCGGCATCGATGTTGCCGTCGGTGAACCAGGGCAGCACCTGCATGCCGGGGTTTGCAAGCTCCCAGCGCATGAAGCCCGAGAGCGCGCCGCCGACGATCCCCGCGAAGATCGCGAAGATCAGATACAGGGTGCCGATGTCCTTGTGGTTGGTGCTGAGGAACCAGCGGGCGAAGAAGCCAGGATGGTCGTGTGCGTCGTGGTGGGCATCGCCGGGGGCATGATCCTCATGCGCCTTCAGGGCGTGGGTGTCGGCGGTGGTTGCCATGGGGCAGTCCTTCTCAGGCGGCCGGCGCGGCGGCGGGGGCCGCGAGCGCTGCGGTGGAAACGGGGGCGGCGGCAGGGGCAGCCGGGGCCGCGATTGCAATGCCGGGGCCGGTCGGCTCGATGCCGTCCTGCTGCTGCTTCAGGCGGACCCAGCGCTTGAAGTCCTCTTCGGACAGCACTTCCACTGCGATCGGCATGAAGCCGTGCTTGGTGCCGCAGAGTTCCGAGCACTGGCCGTAGTAGACGCCGGGGCGGTCCACCTTGAACCAGGTCTCGTTGATGCGACCGGGGACTGCGTCCATCTTCACCCAGAAGCTGGGAACGGCAAAGCTGTGCAGCACGTCGGCCGCGGTGACGAGAACCTTGACGGTCTTGCCGGCGGGAACGACGATGCGGTTGTCGACGGCCAGCTGGTAGGGTTCGCCATTCTTCTCGGCGTCGGCCTTGGAGAGCATCACGCTGTCGTAGCTGATCCCGCCATAGTCGGGATATTCATAGCCCCAGTACCACTGGTAGCCGGTCACCTTGATCGTGACATCGGCCTTGGGCGGGTCATACTGGTTGGCGAGCAGCCTGAAGCTGGGGAAGGCGACCGCCAGCAGGATGAGGGCGGGCACCAGAGTCCAGATCACCTCGATGGTGAAGTTGTGCGTGTTGGTCGACGGGGTCTCGACCGCAGCCGATCGGTAGCGGACAACGACATAGCCCATCAGCACGAGCACAAAGACCGAGATGATCGCGATCAGCGGGTTCAGGATCTTTTCCAGCAGGAACTTGGCTTCCTGGCCGATGGGGGTGAACTGCTCCTGCACGGCGATGCCCTTGGGAACCGGCATCCCGACACCCGGGGTCGGCGCCATGCGCTCATAACCCACCAGCGCGCTGTCCATCGGCGCAGCGGCGGGGGCTGTCGCAACATCGGCCGGAGCCGGCGGGGCAGTCGGTGCTGCAACCGCCGGAGCGGTCGCGGGGGCAGGTGCCTCCTGCGCCGGCGCGGTGCCGGCGATCATGAAGGCCGCAACGATCGCGGCCGTTTTCAGGCCGCTGGCCCAACCCTTTGTCATTCCCACATCCTCATGCGTTTGTCTTCTCGGCATCCTTCGGATGCACCGGGATTCGTGCCTATGCACCGCGGGCCATACCGGAGGGGGGGCAGCGGAACAAGCGCGGGCAATCCCGTGCGACACTGGGGCAGCCATGCATTTTCCGTCGGGTCTGCCATGCATCCAGCCAGAAACGGCCGATACTGGTCAGGCTTGTGGCTCAGGCGGCGAGATCGTCGAAGCGCGCTTCGCCGGCCTTGGTCATCTGTGCCACCACGGCCTTCTTCATGTCCTCGCCCTGCAGCATGGCCGCGTTCCAGACGGCGACATATTCCAGCCCCTGCTCGATCGTCATGTCGCGGCCGGCGTTCAGCACCTGCTTGATGCCCGCAATCGCAAGCGGGCTTTTCGACGCGATCTCGCGGGCCAGTGCCATTGCGCCTTCCACCGTTTCGGCGTGGGTGGGGAACACCCGGTTCAGGAAGCCCTGGGCAACCGCTTCCTCGGCCTTCCAGCGTCGGCCCGTGAAGGCAAGCTCGCGGATCAGGCCCTGCGGCAGCAGATAGGGGATGCGCTGCAGCGTGCCGACATCGGCGACGATTGCGATGTTCACTTCCTGGATGGTGAAGAAGCAGTCGGCGCTGCCCACCCGCATGTCGCAGGCGGTGATGAAGTCCACGCCGCCGCCGATGCAGCCGCCCTGGATCGCGGCAATCACCGGAACCCGGCAGCGGTCGATCGCGGTGAAGGTGTCCTGCAGATGCTTGACGTGGCGGCGGAAGGCTTCGCGTGCGCGGCCCGCATCCTCGACCTTGTTCCCAAGCGACGTGCCGGCCCAGTTGAGATCGAGCCCCGCGGTGAAATGCTTGCCGGTCGACGAGATGACCACGGCGCGGACGCTCGGGTCGGCGTCGATCTCGGCAAACGCCGCCGGGATCTCGTCCCAGAACTCCTTGTTCATGGTGTTGAGCGCTTCTGGGCGCACCAACTGCACATGGGCGACATGGTCCGCGACCACAAGTTGCAGGGTGGTGTAGCTCATCTGCTTCCCTCTCGCTCGTTCATCCGGTATCGGCTGTCGCATGACCCGCTTCACCGTCAACGGCAACCCCACAGAATATCAGCTGGCAGCCGACACGCCCCTCCTGTGGGCGCTTCGCGAGGCATCTAACCTGACCGGCACCAAGTTCGGCTGCGGGGCCGGGCTGTGCGGCGCCTGCACCGTGCACATCGACGGCGTGCCGCAGCGCAGCTGCCAGGTGCCGATCGGCACCATCGAGGGCAGTTTCGTGACCACGATCGAGGGGCTTTCGGACAATCGCGACCATCCGGTGCAGAAAGCCTGGCTGGAAGCGCAGGTTCCGCAGTGCGGCTTCTGCCAGTCGGGCATGATCATGGCGGCGTCCGCCCTGCTGAAGGCGAACCCGAACCCGACCCGCGCCGATATCCGGGCAGCAATCAGCAACATCTGCCGCTGCGGCACCTATCCGCGGATCGAGACGGCGATCCTGCGGGCAGCAGAGCTGGCGCGCGGCGGCTGAGCCACCGCGCGCAAGTCCGTTCAGGCGGTGACGGCGCTT
>JBGTBK010000323.1:0-2395 GCA_041749355.1 Sandaracinobacter sp.
CAGCGCTGGGACAGCCCTTCCCGGAGATCGTCGAGCCGGGGGCTGCGGGCCCGTGCCACCCACAGTCCGCCCCACCGGGCCGGCGGATCGAGCAGCAGCGAGGGCGCAGGTTCGCCAGCCAGAAGGGCCCGAATGTCGGACATGAGAGCGGCCTGCTGCAGCCCCGGCAGGTGGCGGAACAGGGTGAGGTGGGCAGGCGCGCGCAGGGCGGCTTCGGGGGCTGCCTGCCTGCGGGTGGTTTCTGCGAGGCGCTGCAGCGGGTCCGGCAGGGCGACTGTCAGGATGAGCGGACAGGCTGTGCCGCCCGCTGCGACGGACGGGTTGGCGGGAGGTGCCCATCCGGCTGGCCAAAGCCCTGCCATGCCGCTAACAGGTGCGCCGTGTTGCGCTGGCCCCATGGTGTCGGGCGCGCGTTCCAAGAAGGTCTTCCATGCTCCAATTCCTGCGCAAATCGGTCTCCTCCTGGGTCGGCATCCTGATCCTGGGTCTGGCGCTCGGCGCACTTGTGATCACCTTGTTCCAACCTTCGGCGCCGGGCGGCACGACCGCCCAGTCGGGCCAGGTGCTTGCCACCGTCGGCAATGTGGCCGTGACCGAGAGCGACTATCTGAGCACCGTCGACCGGGCGGTCAACCGCGAGCGCGAGCGCACGCCCACCATCACCAACCCCGATTTCATCGGTGCCGGTGGCGGTGAAATGGTGCTGCAGCAGCTGATTTCCGGCAAGGCCCTGCAGGCCTTCGGCGACGCCAATGGCATGACGATCTCGCGGCGCATGGTGGATGGCGAGATCGCCAGCATCCCGGCCTTCCAGCTGAACGGCAAGTTCGACGACGGCACCTTCCGACGCCTTCTTGCCAACCAGCGGCTGAGCGAGGCGGAGCTTCGCGACAGCATCAGCCAGGACCTGCTGCGCCGCCAGCTTCTGCAGCCGGTGCTGGCCGGCACGACCATTCCGCGCGGCATGGCCGAACCCTTTGCCCAGCTGCTGCTGGAAGTGCGGCGCGGGTCCATCCTGCCGATCCCGTCTGCTGCCATGCCGGAACCCGGCAAGCCGACCGACGCGCAGCTTGCGGCGTTCCACACCGAGAACAAGGCCGCCTACACGCTTCCCGAGCGGCGGGCCTTCCGCTTTGCCGAGATCGAGCCGACCACGCTTGCCGAAAAGGCGAAGCCGACGGCTGCCGAGGTGCGGAAATATTATGACGACAATCTCGCCGAGTTCGGTGGGGTTGAAACACGCGTGATTCGCCAGGTGGTGCTGCGCGATGAAGCCAAGGCAAAGGCGTTCGTGGCGGCGGTTCGCAGCGGCAAGCCTTTTGCCGAAGCGGCGGCGGCCGAAGGCTTTTCCGCGACCGACATCGACCTTGGCCAGCAGACAGCGGCCGGCCTTGCCGACACCGTGGACGCAGCCGTTTCCAAGGCGGCCTTTGCGCTGAAGCCGAACACGGTTTCCGATCCGGTGCAGACCAGCCTAGGCTGGCACATTCTGGACGTTTCGAAGGTGATCCCGGCGGCACCCCAGCCCTTCGCAACGGTCAGCGCCGGCATCGAGCAGAAGCTGGCGACCGAAAAGTCTGCCGACCTGTTGGCTGACACGGTTGCGTCTGCCGAGGACCGGATGACGGGCGGCGAATCCCTTGCCGATGTCGCCAAGTCGCTGGGCATCCCGGTCCAGTCGTCACCGGCACTGGCTGCCGACGGCCGGCTGTTCGATGCGGACTATGGCGTGACCCGGCTGGAGCAGCCGCTGCTGCCCAAGGCGTTCGAAGCCGAAGTTTCGGAGGGACCGCAGGTTGTGGAGGTTTCGCCCGGCCGCTTCGCGCTGCTGGAAGTGACCGACGTGCTGGCGCCTGAACTGGTGCCGCTGGCGAAGATCCGGGCTGACGTGGAAACCGCCTGGGCGATCAAGGCCCGTTCGGATGCAGCCAAGGCCGAAGCCGAGCGGATTGCGGCTGCGGCGAGCAAGGGCCAATCGCTGGCAGAGGCGACTGCGGGCAAGGCGCTGCCGCCGGCCCAGCAGCTGTCGGTTCGCCGGCTGGAACTGACGCAGATGGCACAGCAGGGCCAGCAGGTGCCGCCGCCGGTGGTGATGCTGCTGAACACGCCCAAGGGCCAGGCCCGGGTGATCCCGGCGCCGCAGGGCCAGGGATGGTTTGTCGTGAAGGTCGATGATGTGGTCCCCGGCGACATCACGCAGGCACCCGAACTGGTCGATGCGGTGCGGCAGAGCCTGGTGCGCGAAGGCGGCAACGAGATCGCCGAAAGCTTCATCCGGTCGATCGAACGGTCGGTCGGCGTGGTCCGCAAGCCCGAAGCCGTGAAGGCCGTGAACCGCCGCCTGACCGGCGCAATCGCCGAGTAGGCGCATGGCCGGAGCCGGAGACGCAGGCGC
>JBGTBK010000324.1:0-2171 GCA_041749355.1 Sandaracinobacter sp.
TCCGGGCGCCGAGGAGATCCGGGCGCTGTTCGTGCAGGGTGCCACCGGCCGCTGGACGGTCGAGACCGACGTGCTTCTGGTGTGCGCGGCGCGGGCCGACCATGTGGCGCGGCTGATCCGCCCGGCGCTGGAAGCGGGCAAGACCGTTCTTTGCGATCGATATGTTCATTCGACGCTGGCCTATCAGGGGCATGGCAAGGGGGTGGCCATGGACCGGCTGCTGGCGTTGCATGGTTTTGCGACTGGCTACCTGTGGCCCGACCTTGTGCTGTGGCTGGACCTGCCGGTGGAGCTGGGGCTTTCGCGATCGACCAAGCGGTCGGCGGCGCAAGCAGCGGGCCAGGCGGTGGAGCAGCGGTTCGAGCAGCTGGGCAGCGGCTATCACGAGCGGGTTCGCGCCGGCTTTGCGGCGCTGGCTGAGGCTGACCCGCGGATCGTGCGGATCGATGCGATGCTGGATATCGAGGCGGTGGCGGCCGCTATTGCGGCTGTGGCGCTGCGCTGACTCGGGCCTTGGCGGCCAGAAGCTCGTCCGAGAGGCCCCGGTCGGTGCCGCAGAGCTTGTCCCAGAAGCGGAAATAGAGGCCGTAGTTCGACTGGTAACGCTCGTGGTGGACATGGTGGTGCGAGGCGGAGATGATTTGCCGGCCGAACCAGCCCTCCACCCAGCGGCGGGGGAAGATTTCCCAACCCATGTGATTGGTGACGCCGAAGAAGGTGGCAATCAGCAGAACCGCCATCAGCGCGAACTGGTGGATCGGGATGACGAAGGTGAGGGCCGGAATCAGCCAGGCGGCCGAGAGGGCTTCCCAGGGGTGGAAGGCCATTGCCGCCCAGGCGGTGGGCGGGCGGCTTTCGTGGTGCACGGCGTGGGCTGCACGGAACAGGGCAGGCCAGTGGTGCATGGCGCGATGGGTCCAGTAGAACCATGTGTCGTGGGCGGCGAGGAACAGGAAGATCGAGACGGGAATCCACCAGATCGGCATGGCGGCGGCGTCGGAATAGATGCGGGTCATCCCTTGCGTGACCCAGAGGTGCGCGACGATGCCCGAGGGCAGGCCGTAGATTACGGCCGAGAGCAGCGACCAGCCGATTTCGCGGCGGATCTGTTTCTGGAGGCGGGCGGCCTTCTTCGGATCCGCCGGCGCATAGACATCGGGGCGGACCTTGCGGGAGGTCCAGGCGAACAGGCCCGAGACGCCGAGGTAGCGCAGGATCACGATGAGGCTCATGGCGAGCGCCGAGAGGATGAGGGCCGTCATATGGGCCTAGTAGCCCGCCGTGAGGGGTGCGGCTAGGGCGCTCAACGGTCGCAGCCTTTACAGTTGCGATGCGCGGGGCGCATCGGGTTCGGCCTCCGGCCGGCGTGCAGTCGCACTTGCGGCGTCCCGCCGGTCAACCGTTCCAGTCGATGTCCCGCGTCGCGATTTCCCCGAAGCTGAGAGCGGTTTCGCGGGCGGCGCTGATTATGGGCCAGGCCGTCCATGTCATGGTGAGGAAGGGGAGGGGGTCGGCCCTGCTCCAGCTGACATCGTTGGTGGCAAACAGGTCGCGCGCGGCCTTTGCGCCGCCCCTGCGCCAGAAGCGGGACTGGATTTCGGTGAGGACGGCGTAGAATTGCTGCCGCTCGCGGATGGGGCGCAAGGGGATTGGTGCCAGGGCTTCGGGATCGAGCAGGGCGCGGGCCAGGGGTTCGGCTTCGACGAAATGGATGCCCGAAGTGACGCGCGGGTTGCATTCGATGGCGAGCGGCTGGTCACCATCGAGGATGAAATCGAAGCTCAGGAAGCCTTCATGGCCGGTTGCTGCGATGAAGTGGTCGATCCACTGGCTGGTTGCGGGATGGTCGACGCGTTCGAACCGGACGGCGACGCTGCCCGACAGCAGGGTGGCGCGGTAGAGGGCGGTGACGAGGGCCCGGCCTTTCCTGGCCAGGGTGAAGCTGGAGAGGTGGGGGCCTTCGACGAAGCGCTGCACCAGATCGGCGGGCGAGGGATCGAGCAGCGGGCCGGCGTCGCGGATGCGGATGTCGCGCCCGCCGCAGCTGAGGACGGGCTGTTGGACATGGGTTTGCTGTTTTTCAACAGCTATTCGCCCCGGGTGTACCTCAACCTGGGCGGCGGCAATTTCGCGCCACCGACAGGTTTGTTTCCCGCCGGAACGCCCTCGCC
>JBGTBK010000325.1:0-4654 GCA_041749355.1 Sandaracinobacter sp.
CCGCGCGCAAGCAGCGCCTCGAGCGCGGCCTGTCCGTCCGTTGCCGGATCAAGCATCGACTGCTGCCTGCCGGACGCGCTGCCATTTGACAGCCCCGCCCCTTGTGGCCAACGCGTCTTTCACCATGCCGTTCATCCGCCAGACGTCTCCCTGCACTGCGCTTGGCCGCCGCCCTGCTGCGCGGCAAGCTCCCATTGGGAAGAGCGCGCTCGCATGAGCTGGCAGGTTGAGGCGCTTGCCGCGGCCCTGCTTCTGGCCAATGTGTGGCTGGTCGCGCGCCGCTCGCTGTGGAACTATGCCTTCGGGATTGCAGCCGTCGGCGTTTATGCCTTCGTCTTCTTCCAGGCGAAGCTATATGCCGCGTTCGGGCTGCAGTTCCTGTTCCTCGGGCTCAACCTCTATGGCCTTTCGAACTGGCGCACGGCCCAGGCCGAAGAGGGCGAAGTGATGGTCGGGCGCCTCAGCACGGCTGAACGCATCGGCACGGGCTTCGCGACGTTGAAGCTTGCTGTCCTGCTCGGCGTGCTGCTCGCCCACAGCACAGATGCCGTGCTGCCCTATTGGGACGCTGCGAACACGGCGCTGGCGCTAGCGGCCCAATATTGGCAAGCCCGGCGGCGGGTGGAGACCTGGCCGCTGTGGGTGCTTGTCAACATCGGCTCGGTCGGGCTCTACGCAACACAGGCGCTCTGGTTCACCAGTGCGGTCTATGCCCTTCTGCTTCTGGTCGCCCTTTACGGCTGGCGGGAGTGGCTGTCGGTTGAACGGCTTGGCCGGGCAGGATTGCCCGGAGCCGAACGGGGGACTTGATGCTTCGGGTTGTTCTGTCAGGTGTGGAGTCGGTGGGCAAGTCGACGCTGGTCGAGGATCTGGCCCTGCGCTTCGGCGGGCTGTTCGTGCCCGAGTTCGGGCGCACCTACACCGAACGGCTGCGGCGCGACCTGACGCTGGAGGACCATTATGCGATCGCCGAGGGGCATGCGATCTCGGCCGACCAGGCTGCCGCGGCCGGGCCGGACCTGCTGATCGAGGACACCGACATCGTGATGACAACGGCCTGGGCAACCATGCTGTTCGGCGTGCGGGATCCGATCCTTGCCGATCAGCGGAGTCGGGCAGACCTGCACCTGCTGCTCATGCCGGATGTGCCCTTCGTGCAGGACCAGGTGCGCATGTTCGGCGAGCCCGAAGCCCGGGCACGATTCCATTCCGTGGTGATTGCCGAGTTCCGCGCGCGCAAGCTGAAGCCGGTGCTGGTGCAAGGCAGCTGGGAGGCCCGCACCCGGACGGCTGTGCAGGCCATCGAGGCGCTGCTGTGACAGGCTGGGTCGCGCGGCTGGCCTGTAGCCGGGCCGAAGCCGACCAGGCAGCGCTTGCCGAAGACCCCTTTCCCGGCTTCGATCCGCAGCCAAGCCTTGTCGCCGCGGAAGCGGGCGATGGCTGGGAGCTGAGGCTCTACAGCGAGGAGCGGCCAGACCCTGCCCTGCTGGCGGCCTTTGCCGCGCTGGGGCCCGCGGGCGCAGCGCCGATTGTCGAGGCGCTGCCGGATGAGGATTGGGTGACCCTGTCGCAGACCGGGCTGGAGCCGGTCGACATCGGCCGCTTCCATGTCCACACCGGCGAACATCTGGGGGGAGCCAGCCCTGGGCAGTGGCCGATCCGGATCGATGCAGGCCTCGCCTTTGGGACGGGGCAGCATGCGACGACAGCCGGGTGCATCGCGGTGGCGGCACGGCTGGCGAAGCGCGGCCAGGCGCGCAATGTGCTGGATGTGGGCACTGGTTCGGGCCTGCTGGCCTTTGCGGCGCGGAAGCTGAACGCCCGGGCCCGGCTGACGGCGGCAGACCTGGACCCTGTGGCGGTGAAGGTGGCGGTGGCGAATGCGCGGCTGAACGCGGTGCCGCGCGGGCGTGGGCCTGGGGCAATCACGCTGCTGACGGCGCCAGGGGTGGAGCATCCGCTGATCGGCGCCCGGGCGCCCTATGACCTGGTGTTCGCGAACATATTGGCCGGGCCGCTGGTGGCGCTGGCGCCTTCTGTATCCGCAGTGGTGGCGCGCGGCGGGCACCTGGTTCTGGCCGGGCTGTTGCAACCGCAGGCACGGCGGGTGATCGCGGCCTACAGCGCGCAGGGGCTGCGGCTGGTGTGGCGCGACCACAAGGCCGAATGGCCGGTGCTCCTTCTGAAGAAGGTGCGCCCGGCCAGCCGGCGGGGTGTCCTCAGGGCTTCCAGACGTGAAACAGCGGGACGTGGGTGGAAGGCAGATTCAATCTGACCTTCCGCGTGCCGCCGGCAGCCGGCGTTTGCAGGCCGCCATCTTCACGGGTCAGGAAAGCGAGACGATCGAAGTGCCACATGGCTCTTCTCCTTTGTTGTCCCTCTCCTGAGCGATGAAATGGGAGTGAATCGGTGCGGTTTGCAGGGGCGAAAGCCTTGCGGGAGCCATGCGCGGAGCGCATGGGGGCAGCTCAACTGTCTGACAGGATTGCCAGCCACTCTGCTTCGGTGAGCACCTGAACCCCGAGCGCCTCGGCCTTGGCGCGCTTGGAGCCGGCGTCGGCGCCGGCGACAAGGATGTCGGTTTTCGCGCTGACGCTGCCCGAGACCTTGGCGCCTAGTGCTTCGGCCTTCGCCTTGGCCTCGTCGCGGCCCATGGCCTCGAGTGTGCCAGTGAAGACGATGGTCTTGCCCGAGACCGGACTTTCGCGGGTCTCCAAGCGCACCTCGGCCGGCTGAACCTCTGCCAGCAGGTCGTGGACGAGGTCGCGGTTGTGCGGCTCGGCCCAGAAGTCGGCGAGCGCGGAGGCGACCTCGGGGCCGATGCCGCCGACGCCGACGATTGCGGCCCGGTCGCTTGCAACGCGCTTCCAGTGCTTCTCCTCAGTCTCGCCGATTGCGGGCTCGGGCGCGTGGGCGACCAAGCGGTCGAGAAGCGCTTCGATGTTGGGCCAGATGTTGCAGGCCCGCGCGAGATCGCGGGCGGTCACCTCGCCGACGTGGCGGATGCCGAGCCCGAAGAGCAGGCGGTCGAGGCCGACGGTGCGGCGGGCCTCGATCGAATCGACGAGGTTCTGCACCGACCTGTCCTTCCAGCCCTCGCGTTGGCGGAGTTCATCGGCGTGGGTGTGGAGGCGGAATATGTCGGCCGGGTTGGCGATCCAGCCCAATTCAATGAACTCTTCGAGGCTCTTGCCGCCGAGCCCGTCGATGTCGACGGCGCGACGGGAGACGAAATGGCGAAGGCGCTCGTAGCGCTGGGCCGGGCAGATGAGGCCACCGGTGCAGCGGCGCACCGCCTCCCCTTCCTCGCGGACGGCGAGGCTGCCGCAGTCGGGGCAGTGATCCGGGAACAGATATTCAGCGCGGGCGATGTGGGCGGCCTCGTCGCCGGTCCAGCCGAGCAGTTGCGGGATGACGTCGCCTGCTCGCTGCACCTCCACTCTGTCGCCGACGCGGAAATCCTTGCGGCGGATCTCGTCCTCGTTGTGGAGGGTCGCGTTGGTGACGACGACGCCGCCGACGGTGACCGGCTTCAGCCTGGCGACGGGGGTGAGTGCGCCGGTGCGGCCGACCTGGATGTCGATGGCGAGAAGTTCGGTCAGCGCGCGTTCGGCGGGGAACTTGTGCGCAAGCGCCCAGCGGGGGTGGCGGGCGACCTGGCCGAGACGGTCCTGCAGGGCCAGGCTGTCGACCTTCGAAACGAGGCCGTCGATGTCGTAGCCGAGCGTCGGGCGGGCCTGCTGCAGGGCGCGGTAGCGCTCCATCACGGCCGCCATCCCGTCGCAGCGAACCAGCGTATCGGAGACCGGGAAGCCCCAGCCTTCCAGCCGCTTCATCGCGCCAAATTGGGTGTCGGCCAATGGGTCCGACAGCTCGCCCCAGCCATGCGCGTAGAAGGCAAGCGGGCGCGCGGCTGTCACGGTTGGGTCGATCTGGCGCAGCGAGCCGGCGGCTGCGTTGCGCGGGTTGGCGAATTGCTTGCCGCCAGACGCCATCTGGGCTGCATTCAGTGCTTCGAACGCACTCCACAGCATGTAGACCTCGCCGCGCACCTCGAGCGTTTCGGGCGCGTCGGCTGGAAGCGCGTGGGGAATACCCGACACGGTCAGGGCATTGGCGGTCACCTCCTCGCCCTCGGCGCCGTCGCCGCGGGTGGCAGCCGTCACCAGTCGGCGCGCTTCATAGCGCAGGCTGAGCGAGAGGCCGTCGATCTTGGCTTCGGCCGTGAAGGCCAGTTGCGTGTCGGCGGAGAGGTTGAGGAAGCGCCGCACCCGGGCCTCGAACTCCAGCGCGTCGTCGGTGGTGAAGCCATTGTCCAGGCTGAGCATTGGCCTTGCGTGGCGCACCTTGCCGAAGCCGGCGGCCGGTGCGGCGCCCACCCGCTGGCTCGGCGAATCGGCGCGCACCAGCTGAGGAAAGGCCGCCTCCAGCGCCTTGTTCTCCTCGACCAGGGCGTCGAAGGCGGCGTCCGAGATGTGCGGCGCATCTTCCTGATAATAGGCGCGGGCATGCGCCTCGATCAGGGTTGCCAGTTCGGCCAGCCGCTCGGCTGCCCGGCTTTCGCTCATTCCGCGATCACGCCCGTCCATGCCGGCGTCCCTAGCAGCCTCGGCCGCTCGCCGGGAAGGGCCGACGGGCTCCAGGGCTGGTCGCC
>JBGTBK010000326.1:0-9191 GCA_041749355.1 Sandaracinobacter sp.
ACCACCGGCACGCCGACTGCGTCGCTGGCGGCCACCCGCTATCTGGGGCCGGTCAGCATCAGCGCCCGGGCCGGGGTTGCCGGCGGTGGCTGGAGCGCGGGGGTGGCCCTGGGGGTAAGCCTTTATCGCACCACGCCGGCGGGTGGCGGTAACCTCTTCGCGGGCTATGGGTTCGACCGGCCAGGGTTCAGCCGCACGGCTGCCATCCGGCCGATCGTTTTCGTGGACGACAATGGAGACGGACTGCCCGGACCGGGCGAAGACCGCATCGCCGATACCCGCTTCCTGGTAGACAGCAGCCTGCGCACCCAGACCACGGGTACCGGTGGTACCAGTCTCATCGGCGGCCTGTCACCCGGGCGCCCGATCTCGGTGGAGCCGCAGCTTGCCTCGCTACCCGACCTCTCGCTCAGACCGGTCCGCCCTGGCGTTACGGCAATCCTGAGGCCTGGCCAGGTGCTGGACGTACCGGTGCCGCTGGTACCCACGGGGGAAGTGGAGGTCCGGGTGCTGGCCCGCGCCGGGGACAAGGATGTGCCGCTTGCCGGGGTTCGCGTCCGGTTGATCCGCGGTGACGGCCAGTCCCGCGACGCCGCAAGCGACTATGATGGCTATGCCTATTTCGATGGTCTGCCGTTCGGCCGCTGGCACCTCGATATCCCGTCGAGGCCCGACGTCGCCGGCCGCGAGATCGTTCTTGGCAAGGACAACCCCTCGGCATTGGGGCGAACGCTGCTGGTCGCACCCATTGGCGCCACAGGTCGGGTCATGGACAGCAGTGCGGCGCTTCAGCCTGCATTGCCATAGACCGGCAGACACGCGTTGCCGGCGGAACAGTTGGCGAAGCCGTCGTCGGTTCCGGCGCGCCGCCTGTCATCTCGCTGATCGGATCCGAGCGGCTTTCGGCACAAGCCGGGCACATGCCGCGTGAACTGGCGACAATGGCATTCCGATCCAGGAAGCCGCTGCTTCGGCCCGGCCGGCCCCGTGGTCAAATCCGGGGTGACGCCCCGGACCTTGTCCGGGTACAGTCGCACGCGCTTTGCCCGGAACCTTGCTTGTTCATTTTTCAGCAGCCCCAGCGGGCTCGGCGTCTCTGCTGCCGGCCGCTTTGGGGGCCGAAAGCTGAATGGCAGCTTCCAGGCGATCCACAAATGAAAGCTGCCGTCGTTGACAGGTCACAGCGGACGCCAGCATTCGACCTATTCCCGGTCGTTCAGCGAGGCGCCACAACCGGCTTGCCAGCGACGCGGTCGTCGATCCAGCGGAGGATATCGGCTTTTGCGGCCGCCAATACAGTGCGATGCGTTGCCCCTTCATACGAAGTCAGATCGATTGTCGAACCAGATTGGCGCGCTCGCGGTATGAGCGTGCGGGCACCTTCCGGCGACACGACATTGTCGCCTGATCCCTGAATGACCAGGATCGGCGCCGCGGACGGACGCTTGCCTGTAACATTGGCGTCGAGCGCAGCGCGCGTAACCGGGTCAAACTCACCGACAAAAAATGGCCCTGCAAGCTCAGTAGACTTCTGGAAGACCCCCGTTACAGCGACTTTGCCTGCCGCATCGACCAGCTGCTCGCCATCTGCGGTCAGGCCTGTGAACGGGGCATTGTAAGCCGACTGATACCCCCGAATCAGCAGGTAGATATGCGGCACGGGTTCAAATTCCGCGGTGTCGCCCGGGGCGGCCGGCGCGATCGCGACCACACCAAGGTGCCGAAATTCGCCCGCATAGGCGGCCTGGTCTTCTGCGGTGAACAGCGCCGCATGGCCGCCTTGCGACCAGCCCAAGGTGACAAGATCGACGCCGGCGCCGGTTTCGGGCAGCTTGCGCGCAGCCCTGGCGATATCAAGGCCATTTCGCGCCGCTGACGATCCGACCACATATTGGTGCACGCCCGGCCCGCCCAGGCCATAATAGTCGCTGGCGACAACCACGAAGCCGCGCTTCAGAAAATCGCCAAGATAGGGAACGCCATAGTCGATCGGTGCTGTGGCCGAGCGTTGGACAAGGTCCTGCGCCGGATTGGGCGCCAGCGAAGGCGCGCTGGCGCGCGCACCACCGGTGGTGCCATGCTCCCAGTTCAGGATCGGCCGGGGCGCGCCGGTTTTGCCTTTGGGGGCAACGATGATCCCGGTAACCGGCACCAGCCGATCATCCCATGTCCGCGACACATACATGACCCGCCACGCATTGGCGCCTGCGGGTGCGGCGATCGGCTCGCGTTTGATGATATCGCCTGCTTGACGGCCGACATGGGCAAGGCCCGCTTCGTAGAAGGGTGTGACGACGAAATCAGGCGCGAGTTTGTCATTGGCGTTGAACCCTTCGAGTTCTTGCGCGCCGACACCCGAAGTGGACAATGCTGCAAAGGCGCATGCCAGCGCCAACTGTTTTCCGATGATACCCATGCAAAAGCTCCCTTCGAATGTCTGTCTCGCCTGCATTTTTATCAGCGCGGCTTCGGAGGGATTGTGTAGAATTCCACAACTTTGTAGCCTGTCCGAACCAATGCGCCGAGATGCCGTCGCGTGTTGTTCGTTGCTGGATGGTCGTTCGAACAATGCCCACGAGAGGGGAATTGCTGGAGAAACTGGACACGGTGTTTTCGCGGCGCGGCTGGCTCGCGCAGGAAGACAAGGTCTTTCGCGACACAGTTATCGCACGCGGCATCCTGAAGGATGCCGACAAGGGCGAGCCGTTGTTCTTCGCCAGCGATGGGCCGGGCGGCATCTATGGCCTGGTGTCGGGCAGTCTGGGTGCATTTGCCGGCATGGCGGATCAGGAACCTATGCTCGGCCACATCCATCGGCCGGGCGCTTGGCTCGGCGAAGGCCCGGCACTGACGGGCGAGCCGCGTTTTCTATCGGTCACCGCGCTTGAAGCCAGCCGAATCCTGCTCGTGCCGCGATTCCTGATCCAGCAGATGGAATTGGAGGGGATTGCAATTCGGGAACGGGTTGCCCGGCAATCCTGGTGGGCACAGACGCAGGCGATGCGCGCCGTCTATGATCTGTTGATCCCCGAGGCTCCGCGCCGGATCGCAGCGGTCCTGTTTCGGGCAACCGGCCACGGCGAACTGCCTCAGGATCACCTGGACGGTTTTGCCATCACACAGGTCCAGATTGCACAAATGGCAAATTGTTCCCGCTCGATGGTCAGCCGGACCCTCATGCGACTTCAGGACGAAGGCAGCGTCTCGGTCCGCTACAATCGGATTGCCATCCGCGATCAGGCGGCGCTTGTCGCCTTTGCCTATTCCTATGGCGCCAACTGACAGGCAAACGCCGCAAGAGCCCGCAATCACGCGTGGCAGCATCGGGTTTCGAGCAAGATGCTCGATGCATTCCGGATCAAAAGCGAACGCAAACATGAGGGCGACGTCGCGAGAGCGCTTGCGCAATCCTCAGCTCCTGTAGAAAACTGACGGTTGGCGACGCGGTGGGGAATGAGGGCCATATCCCAGTTCCGGCCGTTCACCGGAACATTTGCGCGGTGATGAACGGCCGGCTGCTTTCGGGATTGGGCGTGCTGTGGTTGTGCGGCTGGGATGGGGGCGCAAAGCTGTCCTACACGCCGCTAATGTGCCTACCCTCCACTTCGCTCTTTCCACCGTCGAAACGCCGCGCAGGAAACCCCCTGTCCTACAGACCCCGTTCCGTGCAACGCGGGCGCGCACGCCCGGGAGTCGTCTCATCAGCGTGAAGTTTGGGACGTTTCGCGGCCGGCGGCACAGCCGCCGAGTCCGCTTAAAGGTCTGAAGAACAGGAAGATTGTGGGCAAAGCCCGCTCGTCGGACTTGTCGGCGGAATTCTCCGCCGCACGCCGGCCGCATCTTCGCGGAGTCGCCGATTGGCGCTTCGCACTAACGGGCGCCCGCTTCGATGGCGTCCATATCCGCATCACTCAGCCCGAAATGATGCCCCACCTCGTGCACCAGCACATGCGTCACCAGATGCTCCAGGCTGTCCTCGCCATTGGCCCATTCGTCCAGCAGCGGGCGGCGATACAGGAAGATGGTCGGCGGCAGCGCCCCCGTCATCTCACCGGCCGTGTCCCCCACATGATAACCCCAATAGAGGCCCAGTATGTCGTAGGGGCTTTCCAGCTCCATCGCCGCCATCACTTCCTCGTCGGGAAAATCCTCCACCCGCAGGATCACGCGCGCCAGATGCTCGCGGAACAGGTCGGGCAACCGCTCCACCGCGACTTGCGCGAGCTCCTCGATCTGCGACAGGGTGGGTGCGAAATGGGCCATGGGCCCTGCCTAGAAGAAGGAACGCCCATGGTCGATACGTCAGGGGTCGAGAAGCTCAGCGATGCAGCCCGCGCAGAACTGGCAACCACCCTCCCCCTCTGGACGCTCGACGGCGAGCATCTCAAGCGCACGCTCCGCTTCAAGGATTTCTCCGAAGCCTTCGCCTTCATGACCCGCGTCGCCCTCCTGGCCGAAACCCAGGATCACCACCCCGAATGGTTCAACGTCTACAACCGGGTCGAAATCGCGCTCACCACCCACGACGCCGGGGGCTTAAGCGCCCGCGACACGAAAATGGCTGCCGCAATCGACGCGCTTCTCGCCTGATCCCCTGCGGCAGCCTGACGCTGCGCGCTGCTGCCGCGCTCAATCTGCAACATCCCGACCCCATGTGCCGTATCGGTCGCAAACGTCGCGGCCCGCAACCCATGAGGCCTTTTCCATGAAGACCCTGTTCGCAGCCACCGCGCTCGCAGCCCTCGCGCTCGCCCCCACCACCGCCAACGCCATGCACCACGAAAAGAAGGACATCGTCGACACCGCCGTCGCCGCCGGCTCCTTCAAGACGCTCGCCGCCGCCCTCACCGCAGCCGGCCTGGTCGACACGCTGAAGGGCCCCGGCCCCTTCACCGTCTTCGCCCCCACCGACGCCGCCTTCGCCAAGCTGCCGGCCGGCACGGTCGAAAACCTGCTCAAGCCCGAGAACAAGCCCCTGCTCACCGCGATCCTCACCTACCATGTCGTGCCCGGCAAGGTCCCGGCGTCCGCCGTGGTCGGCAAGATTTCCGAGCCCAAGACCGTGAACGGCGCCATGCTGAAGGTGAACGGCACCAACGGCGTGATGGTGAACAACGCCAAGGTCGTGCAGGCCGACGTGATGGCATCGAACGGCGTCATCCACGTGATCGACACCGTCCTGCTGCCGCCGAACAAGAAGTAAGGCCTTCAAGACGCACAAGAAAGGGCGGGGCCAACGCCCCGCCCTTTCCCTTTTCGCCTCTGCAGCGCCTCAGCGCGGCGCCATCCGGATCGAACCGTCCAGCCGCACATCCTCGCCGTTGAAATAGCTGTTCCGGCACATTTCCAGCGCCAGGCTCGCATATTCCTCGGGGTTGCCCAGCCGCTTGGGGAACGGGACCGACGCACCGAGCGCGTCCTTCACATTCTGCGGCGCTGCCTGCAGCAGCGGCGTGTTGAAGATGCCGGGCAGGATGGTGTTCACGCGGACGCCCTCGCTCGAAAGGTCCCGCGCGATCGGCAGCGTCATGCCGACAACCCCACCCTTCGACGCCGAATAGGCCGCCTGCCCGATCTGGCCGTCCTCGGCCGCCACGCTCGCCGTGTTGATGATCACGCCGCGCTCGCCATATTCGCCCACCGGGGGCAGGCTCATCATGCCGGCGGCCGACTTCGCGATGCAGCGGAAGGTGCCAACCAGGTTGATCTGGATGATCATGTTGAAGGCATCCAGCGGGAAATGCTTGATCTCGCCGGTTTCCTTCGAGCGGCTGGCGGTCTTCACCGCATTGCCCGTTCCCGCGCAGTTCACCAGGATCCGCTCCTGGCCGATGGCCGCCCGCGCCTTCACGAAGCCCGCCTCCACCGAGGCGTCGTCGGTCACGTTCACATGGCAGAACACCCCGCCAAGCTCGGCCGCAACCGCCTCGCCCTTCTCCGCATTCATGTCGAAGATGGCGACCTTCACGCCTTCCTTCGCCAACGCCCGCGCGGTCGCCGCGCCAAGCCCCGATGCGCCGCCCGTGACGACAGCCGAAAGTCCCTTCAATTCCATGGCAAACCCTTCCCGCAAGACCATTGTGCAAAGGCAAGCCTTGGCGCGGGCGGGCAACCCCTCCCATCCCTGAAAGTGGGAGGTTTTGTCAGTCCCGCCGGGCCCGCTCCCGCGCCAGCCGCTGCTCCCTGAGCGCAAGGATGATGGTGGAGGCCAGGATCACCGCTCCGCCAACGATCGTCAGCAGGTCATAGCGCTCCCCGAACAGCAGGATCCCCGCCAGCGTGATGAGGCCGAAGCGCACGAAATCGAAGGGCAGCACGGCCCCTGCCTCAGCCAGGCTGAACGCCTTGGAAAGCGCAAGCTGGCCGGCTGCCGCACAGGCCCCAAGCCCGAACAGGATCGGCCACAGCCGGTCCGACGGCCAGGTCCAGAAAGGCAGCGCCAGCAGGAACGACACCGGCGTCGTCAGGATGAAGCTCCACACGGCCACGGCCCGCGGGTCGTCCTGGCCCGTCAGCGCCTTGATCGCGAGGTAGGAAAAGGCCGTTGTGATGGCCGAGATAACGGCCGCCCACAGGCCGGGCGTCATCTCCGCGCTGCCGGGCCGCAGCACGAGCAGCATGCCCAGGAACCCCAGCGCAAGCGCCGAACCCCGCACCCAGCGCACGCGTTCGCCAAGGAACAGCACCGCCCCGATGGTCGCGAACAGCGGCGCGGTGTAGTTGATCGCCAGCACATTGGCGAGCGGCGCATTGGCGACCGCATAAAAGGTCGCAAACGTCGCGATCACGCCAGACGCCGCCCTCCGCATATGGCCGGGAAGCCGGGCCGTCGTCAGCAGCCCGGGCGTCAGCAACACCATCGGCATCAGCCACAACAGGCCGATGAAGTTGCGCCACACGACCAGCGCGAAGGGGTGCAGCTCCTCGCTCGCCAGCCGGATCATCACCCACAGGCCCGCAAAGGAAATGCAGGCCAAGGTCATCCAGGCCATGGCCCGGATGTGGGGTGGGATGATGGGCACCCTTATGCCAGCGTGCGATGAGCCAGGCTCATCGCGTTCGGCCTTTCGGCCGGCGCGCGGTCGCGCTTGCGGCGTTCCGCCGATGGTACACGCCGGTCGGCCCAGCGCCCATCATCAGTGGTTGAAGTGCCGAAGACCGGTGAATGCCATCGCAAGCCCGCGTTCGTCGGCAGCAGCAATCACATCGGCATCGCGCACCGATCCGCCCGGCTGGATCACGGCCGTCGCGCCGGCATCGGCTGCCGCCAGAAGTCCGTCGGCGAAGGGGAAGAAGGCGTCGGAGGCAACCGCGCTGCCGATGGTGCGGGGCGTTGGCCAGCCGGCGCTTTCGGCGGCATCGCGCGCCTTCCAGGCCGCAATCCGGGCGCTGTCCAGCCTGCTCATCTGCCCGGCGCCGATTCCAGCGGTCGCGCCATCCTTCGCATAGACGATGGCGTTCGATTTCACATGCTTGGCGACGGTCCAGGCAAAGGCCATGTCGGCCAGCTCCTGGGGCGTCGGCTGGCGCTTCGTCACGATGGTCAGCTCGCCCATGGTCTGATTGTCGCGGCTCTGCAGCAGGAAGCCGCCGGCAACCGTCTTCAGCACCAGCCCCGGGCGGGCCGGGTCGGGCAGCGGGGTCAGCAGCAGGCGCAGGTTGGGCTTTTTCGCGACCACGGCCTTTGCCGCCTCGTCGGCGCCGGGCGCGATGATCACTTCGGTGAACAGCTCGGTGATGACGGCCGCCGTCTCGGCGTCCAGGGGCCGGTTCAGCGCAATGATCCCGCCAAAGGCCGACACCGGGTCGCAGGCCTTGGCCGCCCGATAGGCGTCCGCCAGCGTTGCAGCTGTTGCGACCCCGCAGGGGTTGGCGTGCTTGATGATGGCAACCGTGGGCCCCGCGTCGCGGAACTCGGCGATCAGACCAAGTGCCCCGTCGGCGTCGCCGATGTTGTTGTAGGACAGCGCCTTGCCCTGCACCAACTCGGCGCCGGCAAGGCCCGACGGCACGGCAGAAGCGGCATAAAGGGCAGCCGCCTGGTGCGGGTTCTCGCCATAGCGAAGCTCCTGCACGCGGCGCGCCGTCAGCGGAAGCACGGCGGGGAAGCGTTCGCCCTGATCGGCAAAGGCGAACCAGCTGGCAATCGCGCCATCATAGGCAGCGGTTGCCTGGAAGGCCTTGGCCGCCAGCCGCCGCCGCGTCGCGAGCGACAGCCCGCCGCCGGCAAGCTCCTGCGCCAGTGCCGAATAGTCCGCCGCGTCGGTCACGCAGGCGACGAAGCCGTGGTTCTTGGCTGCCGAACGCACCATCGAGGGGCCGCCGATGTCGATATTCTCGATGATGTCGGGGCGCGGGGCGCCCTTCGCCACCGTGGCCTCGAACGGGTAGAGGTTGATCACCACCATGTCGATCGGCGCGATGCCATGCGCCTCGGCACTCGCCTGGTGCCCGGCATCGTCGCGCAGGGCCAGCAGCCCGCCGTGCACCTTGGGGTGCAGCGTCTTCACCCGGCCGTCCATCATCTCGGGAAAGCCGGTGTGGTCCGACACGTCGATCACGCTCAGGCCGGCCTCGCGCAGCGCCTTTGCCGTGCCGCCGGTCGACAGCAGCTCGGCCCCATGGGCTGCGAGCGCGCGGGCGAAATCGACAAGGCCGGTCTTGTCGGAAACGGACAGCAGCGCCCGGCGGATGGGGAGTATATCGGTCACGTCAGGTCTCTCTTGGGGGAGTCGCAGGTGGAAGGGACGTGCCGGTTGCGGTGCCCCAGCGTGGCGCGCAGCGCAAGTGCAGGTCAGCCATGCAAGGCTGCAACCCTCAGCGCGATTGCCGCTTGAAGCTCCAGCTCACGTCCGCGGCCTTCCCCGGCTCCACAAGTGTCGTCAGCAGGATCTGCTGGATTTCCTCGGTGCCGCCATCCGGCCGCACCAGCAGGCTGGGTTCGATCCGCAGCTTGCCCGGCGCATGGTTGAAACTTGCCCGGAACGCCCAGGCCAGGTCCTTCTGACCGCCGCGCTCAGCCTTGCCGGTGCCGGGGATGGTGATCAGAACGCCGCGCCCATCCTGCGTCGGGGTCGCGACTGCGCCGGCACCCAGGTGAAAGCGGATGGCCACCGGCAGCGGCGCCTTGAGGTTCTCCTTGCCCGGCGTCGCGTTCGCGACGGCGACTGGCACGGCGTTGGGCAGCGACG
>JBGTBK010000327.1:0-3232 GCA_041749355.1 Sandaracinobacter sp.
CGCCGCCGCCGACCGAGCCGCCACCGGACCCGCCAACACCGCCTGAGCCACTGGCCCCACCCGTGCCTCCGGTTCCGCCACCGCTGAACCCGCCAGAGCCGCCAAAGCCCTCTCCAGCGGGCAACAGGCCGTCACCGATGAGGGGCTGGAACGCTTCTTCGATCAGGAACGGATCCCCGCCGACTGCCGCAGTGTCTTCGGCACCCGTGCCGCCCACGCTCACGAACCCTTGGGCGTCACCGCCTCCGCCGCCGGCAGCAGCCAGCAACAGGCCTCCGCTTTCACCCTGGAACCAGTTGAACTCGCCCGGCTGCTCGCTGCCGAGTTCGGCGATCTGTTCGCGCCGTTCGGCTGCGCGCCGTTCACCCGCAACCACCGGGTTTCCGGCCCAGTTGCGCTGGAATGTGACCGGTTCCGCCGCAAAGCCGCTGAGGCCCAGTGTGTCGATCGCAAAGGCGCGGACAAAATAGGCCCCATCGGCCACATTGGCGAATTCCGCGACCGGGCCGTCGACATCGATGCTTCCAACCCGGTCCACGAAGCCCGCGTCGGTCGCGATTTCGACCCTGTAGCGCACGGCGCCGGCAACCGGCCTGATCCTGAAGGCGACCGTTTCGGAGTCCTGCACCCGCTCGGGCGTGTCCACCTGCGGCGCCGGCAGCAGCGCGATCGGCTTGGTCGCGCCATTGCGCGTCGTCATGTTGCCGAAGCCGGCCCGGACCAGCACATCCTCGATCCCGCCAAGCCGCTGCACCGCGACCTTGCCTTCGGTCACGACCGTCACGGCCTTCATTTCGGCCGGCGTGTAGGTGACCACATACTGCGTGCCCCTAACGGCCGCCACTGCAACCGGCGTGGTAATCAGGAAGCGCGACGCCGGGTTGGCCATCGGGGTCACCCGCGCCTCGGAGCGCCCCTCTTCCAGCGTGAAGCGCCGGTCGATCGACTCCGACATCGGCACCTGCCGCAGCCGGGCAAGCCGGATCCGGCTGGCCGACGGAAGCGACACCTGGCTGCGATCCGGCAGCGACAAGGTGGCAAAGCCGTTCGGCCCGGTTTCCACGATGTCGCCCTCGGCCAGTTCCATGCCCTTCATCACGGGCACGGCAGCCGTCTTGCGCACAACGCGCACATCGCCGCGGAAGGCCGACAGTTCGGCCGTGATCGGATTGGTCTTCAGCCAGCCCGACCGCAGGCGAAGCGCGGTTCCGGCCGGAATCGCCTCGGGGTCCTTGATCTTGTTCAGCGCCTGCGCCCGGCGCCAGTCCTCCGGGTTCGCGAACCAGCGCTTGCCAAGCTCGGGCAGCGTGTCGCCGGCCTTGGTGCGATAGACGATCAGCTCGTCCTGCGCTTCCATCTGCGCACGCTGCCGCTGTTCCAGGCGCGCACCATTGGGCATCGCCGGAGCTGTGGCCGCCAGAAGCAGCAGGAAGGTTGGAACGGCGCGGCGCATGGGAGTTACGCCGCGTCCTCGACCGGCTCCGCCGCCTGGGCAGCATTGGTCGGCTCCAGCCGGTAGCCATAGGAATAGACCGGAAGCACCCGATAGCCATTCTCGGCCCTCAGGTTCAGCTTCGATCGGATCCGCGACACATGGGCATCAAGCGTCCGGGTCTCGGCCTCGGGGCTCTGGCCCCAGATGCTTTCCAGAAGATAGCTGCGCGAAAGCGGCCGCGACATGTTCTCGAACAGCATCAGCGCAAGCGCCATTTCCTTGGCGGTCAGCTTGACGCTCTCGCCATGAACGGTTGCGGTCTCGGTCGGCACGTCGAAGCTATAGGCCCCCCAGGCAGCAGTGCTGCGCTGCGGCCGGTTCAGTTGCGCGCGCCGAAGCGCTGCATCCACCCGCGCCATGAACACCACCGTGTTCAGCGGCTTCACGATATAGTCGTCGGCCCCGGCCGACAGGCCCAGCACCACATCCTCGTCGTCGGCCCGGCTGGTGATCATCAGGATCGGCAGGTTCGCATGCTGGCCCTGGCGCACCGTCTCCAGCACCTCGATCCCGGACATGCCGGGCATGTTCCAGTCGATGATCAGCAGGTCGAACGTGTCCTGCCGAAGCCGGTTGATCAGCGTGCGGCCCTGGTGGAAGACCTCGCAATGGTGCCCGGCATCTGCCAGCAGCTTGGCCACCAGCTCGGTCTGGGCCTTGTCGTCATCGAGTACAGCGCAGCGCATAAGTTCGGTCCTGACCCTCTTACGGTTCCTTCCGGCGCTTTTTTCAGCGTTCGCCGGTTTATCCACACGCCATGTTCTACCATGGGAATGGCAAATTAACTGTAAACTTCTGTGCAACACCCCGCAACAGGTTCCAACAAACCGGGAGCAAATCGCCTCAAGCTGTGCTTTTCACGCCACTTTTTGCCAAGGCATGCCGCGTGCCGAAAATGGGTGAACGCCCATTCACAACCCTTTGGGCCGCCTGTCCCGTGCAGACCCCGGCCACTCTTCCCCGGGCACTCGGCCCTCACAAGCCCCGAAACGCGCCACATCGTCACAAAAAACGCCACATTCGGCCCCCCAACGCAGCTTTGGCGTTTGACGGACACAAAAAGCGGTGAAAAGAGGGGGCCCACAAGGGACGCGAAGGCAAATTGCCTCTCCGGCCATTGCAAAAGGCCCCGGGGCGGCACCGAACCGGGACCGTGTCACGTAACGGCCGGCCCGGCCCGCCCCAGCGGTCCGGTCATGCCGGCAAGGGTATCAAGGGAGAGGGACCAAATGGCCGACAAGAAACCGAACGCACTGCAGACCCCGCTGACCCCGTCGCCCCAACTTGCCGCGATCGTCGGGAGCGAGAAGCTCGCCCGGGGCGAAGTGGTGAAGAAGGTGTGGGACTATATCAAGGCCAACAACCTGCAGGATCCGAAGGACAAGCGCCGGATCAACGCCGACGCCAAGCTGAAGCCGATCTTCGGCCTCGACAGCGTGACCATGTTCGAAATGAACAAGCACCTGGCAAAGCACCTGTCGTAAGCGGAGCGGATCGGCGCACCGCGCTGATCCCCAATCTGCCGAACACACGACATGCAAATGAAAGGGCGGGGTCTCAACCCCGCCCTTTCCCTTTGCGGCTTGCACATTCGCAGCCCTAGACCTGCCCCGCCCGGCGCACAGACTCCGCCGACAGCCGGGTCAGCCGGGCACCCAGCCCAAGCAGCGAGGGCACCGCCCCCAGCAGCATCGCCGCCCGAACGCGCCACTTGTCCTCCTCGGTGGCGCGCAGCAA
>JBGTBK010000328.1:0-17297 GCA_041749355.1 Sandaracinobacter sp.
GGCAGGGCCAGTCTTGGCGCTTCCGGGCTGAGAATCCGGCTTGGGCCGGCGCGGCGGCGGCTGGCCCTTCGGACGGGCAGGTGCTGGCCCCGATGCCCGGCAAGGTGATCGGCCTGTTCGTGAAACCGGGCGATGCGGTGAAGGCCGGCGACCGGCTGGCTGTTCTGGAAGCCATGAAGATGGAACACAGGCTGACCGCGCCCTTCGATGCCACAGTCGAAGCGGTGACGGTCGCGGCCGGGGCGCAGGTGGCCGAGGGGACGCTTCTGGTCACGCTGGTGCGGGCCGACCCGCCCACCGGCTGAGCCCTGTCAGTAGAGGATTGGCAAAGGCCGCTTGTCGGCGCA
The DNA here is from genome assembly GCA_041749355.1 of Sandaracinobacter sp. Taxonomy (GTDB): domain Bacteria; phylum Pseudomonadota; class Alphaproteobacteria; order Sphingomonadales; family Sphingomonadaceae; genus Sandaracinobacteroides. Next base: position 348 of record JBGTBK010000328.1, read on the forward strand.
GGATTTGGTTCGGGGGCAGGGTTCGGACGGCTCCGGCTCGGTGGACCAGGCTCCCAGCAACAGGGGCAGTGCAATCAGCGGGCGGCTGCCGCTGACCTGACGCGACTGTGTCGAACCTCCCCTTGCATGCCTGTCACCCCTGATGGCCTTGTTGCCTTGGTATCGCCGCGGTCCCGAACGCCCGATGAACGATTGCCCTGCGACATGGGGACTCAGCCCTCGTCCGGCAAGGCCCGGTCGCGCCAGGCAAGGATCGCGCCAGGCAGCGCCATCGAGCCGATCGCGAAGGCCGACAGCATGTCGAGTGCGCCCTCGCCCTGCGGCCTCCAGAGCCCTGCTGCCTCAGCGACAAGGCCGTAGATGAAGAAGGCGAACAGGCAGCCCAGCATGATCTGGTGGGTGGCCACATAGGCGCGGTTTCGCTCGTCGCGCTCGCGCTCGTCCAGTGCGCTATCCCCCATCTGCGACTGCTGGCCGTAGTTCGACAGGAACAGGGCAGCGGCACCGACAAGGCCAGTCAGCTTCAGCACGCCGGTCAGGGCGAACAGGGGACCCTCCAGGTCAGGGAAGGCCGCATCGGCGAGATAGCCGACCGCAAGGGAGGAATAGACGAGCACGGAAAGCGCGCGGGCACGCGGGGCCTGAAGGGGAATGGAAAAGGTCTTGGTCATCCGTTGGTCCTCGACAATCGGGCGAGCTCCGCTCCGATGGGTTGGAAGGGTTCGAGCGCGAACAGGGTTTCGACCGGCACCCCGAACACCGCTGCAATCTTCAGGGCCAGCACCAGGCTTGGGCCATATTCGCCGCGCTCGAGGAAGCCGATGGTTTGCGGGTTCACGCCCACAAGTTCGGCCAGTTCGCGCCTGCTCATGCCGCGCTCGGCGCGGAACATGGGCAATCTGTTGTGCAGTTCGTCGCTCATATTGTTGTGTATAGACAACGATTCGTTTTCCGTCAAGCCGCCTTGTGCTGTGGGTGCAACCTGCCGTCTTCCCCGCTATGGCGTTTGGTTGGCACAGGGCCCCATCCCGGGGTCTGCCGCACAGGAACCAACCGATGCGCCGCATGCTCTTCAGGACCCACATCTGGCTCGGCTGGATCATCGGAGGACAGCTGTTCCTCTGGATGCTGTCTGGCCTCGTGATGACGGCCCTGCCGATCGAGCGCGTGCGCGGCGCCCATCTGAAGCAGGACCTGCCGCCCCGCCCGCTGATCGGGGCGCAGTTCCTGCCGCCGGAAATTGCGCTGGCGCAGGCACCGGCTGCAACCGAGCTTTCGCTTGCCCATCTTCTCGACCGGCCCGTCTATCGGCTGGCCGACAACGGCAAGCCGATCGCGCTTGTGGATGCGATCAGCGGCGAGCCGGTGCGGATCGACCAGGCTCTGGCCGTGCAGATTGCATCGGCAAGCTACGCAGGGACCGGCCATGTCGCAGGAGTCCGGCGCGTTTCCGATGGAACAGCCGTGCGCGAGTTCCGGCGCGACGCGCCCGCCTACGCCGTGCGCTTCGATGACCCCGAGGGCAGCGTCTTCTATGTCCATGCGCTGACCGGCGACATTGCCGCCGTGCGCACGGACCGCTGGCGCCTGTTCGACCTGATGTGGGGCTTGCACATCATGGACTGGCGCGAGCGGGAGGATTTCAACCATCCTCTGCTGATCGGTGCTGCCGCCCTTGGGCTGGTCACGGTGACCGGCGGTGGTGCGCTGCTGCTGTTCCGGCTGCGACGCCGAAAGGGGGGTGCACTGCCGGTTGCGCAGGTCTAGGACCGGGGCCAGATGGGCCGGGGTCCGGCCGCAGACAGAGGGTTTCGAGGGACTATGCTCACCCAGCTCCGCTTCGACCATGGCCAGGATATCGAGATGCTGCGCGACAGCGTCCGCGCCTTTGCCGCAGCCGAAATCGCCCCACGCGCCGACGAGATCGATCGCAGCAACCTGTTCCCGCGCGACCTTTGGCCGAAACTGGGGGAGCTTGGCCTGCACGGCATCACGGTTGCCGAGGCCGATGGCGGAGCAGGCATGGGCTATCTCGCCCACACCATCGCCATCGAGGAGATCAGCCGGGCGTCCGCCTCGGTCGGGCTGTCCTATGGGGCCCATTCCAACCTTTGCATCAACCAGATCGCGCGCTGGGGCACGGCCGCACAGAAGGCGAAATATCTGCCGAAGCTGATCTCCGGCGAGCATGTCGGCAGCCTTGCGATGTCGGAGCCGGGCTCGGGGTCGGACGTGGTTTCCATGCGAATGCGCGCCGAGAAGCGCAACGACCGCTATGTGCTCAATGGCAACAAGTTCTGGATCACCAACGGGCCCCATGCCGACACGCTGGTGGTCTATGGCAAGACCGACCCCGAGGCCGGGCCGCGCGGGATCACCGCCTTCCTGATCGAGAAGGGGATGAAGGGCTTTTCGACCGCGCAGAAGCTGGACAAGCTGGGGATGCGCGGGTCCGACACCTGCGAGCTGATCTTCGAGGATTGCGAGGTGCCGTTCGAGAATGTGCTGGGCGAGGAGGGGCGCGGGGTTCAGGTGCTGATGTCGGGCCTGGATTATGAGCGCGTTGTGCTGTGCGGCGGGCCGCTGGGGATCATGCAGGCCTGCCTGGATGTCGTGGTGCCCTATGTGCACGACCGGCAGCAGTTCGGGCAGCCGATCGGGCAGTTCCAGCTGATGCAGGGCAAGCTTGCCGACATGTATGTCGCGCTGTCGACCGCGCGGGCCTATGTCTATGCGGTCGCTCAGGCCTGCGACCGGGGGGAGACCGCGCGCAAGGATGCTGCCGGCGCGATCCTCTATTCGGCCGAGAAGGCGACCTGGATGGCGCTGGAAGCGATCCAGGCGCTGGGAGGCAACGGCTATATCAACGACTATCCAACCGGGCGGCTGCTGCGCGATGCCAAGCTGTACGAGATCGGCGCCGGCACGTCGGAAATCCGCCGCTATCTAATCGGCCGCGAGCTGTTCGAGGAAACGGCTTGAGGCCAACCCCATGCGGCTGGGGGCGATACTGGCGGGCGGACAGTCCAGCCGCTTCGGCTCGGACAAGGCGCTTGCGCTTCACGAAGGCACGCCGCTGATCGCCCATGTGGCGAATGCCTTGAGCGCCCAATGCGACGCGATCGTGGTGTGCGGGCGGGACTGGGGCGGGCACCTTGCCCTTTCCGACCTGCCGGGCCCCGGGCTTGGGCCCATGGGTGGGCTGTGCGCTGCCCTGTTCCACGCCAACGCGATGGGCTTCGGGGAGGTTCTGGCAGCCCCCTGCGACCTGCTGGGCCTTGCGCCCGATGCCGCCGTGCTGCTCGCTCCAGGCCCGTCTGTCGCCGATGGGCAGTGGCTTTTGGGGCTGTGGCCGGCGAGCCTTGCGCCCGCTCTTGGGGCACTGCTGGCAGCCGAAGGGCCCGTTTCCGCCAGACGCTGGGTTGCAGCATCTGGCGCCGTCGCGCGGGCGATCCCGGGGCTTCGCAATGTGAACCGCACCGACGATTTGCCATAGATCATCGCAACGTGGCTTCGGTTCGTCGGATTCCTACAAGAGACTGTCACGGAAATGGGCTAATGCTGCATCGCAACAACGGTGGGGGCCGAGTCGTGATCGAAGCATTCGAATCCGTAGTGACCATCGCAACGCAGCCGACCGGAATCGCCGTATGCGGGATGGCGGCAACACTGATGTTCCTGGTGCGGCGCAGCGGCCAAGGACGGCGCCGGACGGACTGACCGGCTCGTTCGGGCAGCCGGCGCTGGGGGCAGCGGCGGTCCGGCCCGAGGCTGGAGCAGTTGCTGGTGGCACCCGGCCTTGATCGGCAACCTGTTGGCTGCTGTCAGGCCGGCTGCTTTCAGGCCGGTGCGTCGGCGATCATTGCCGTGAAGCGCGCTTCCGCTGCCAACTGGCCGTCGACCGTTGCCCGGCCTTCGAACTTGCAGACGGTCGCCCGCCGCTGGACAAAGCTGACCTCGAGGCGAAGCAGGCAGCCAGGCTCCACGGGTTTGCGGAACTTGGCATCCTCGATCGCCATGAAATAGACAAGCTTTCCGCTGTCCTGCAGGCCCATGCTCTCGATCGCGAGGACACCGGCGGCCTGGGCCAGCGCCTCGACAATCAGCACACCCGGCATGATCGGCCGGCCGGGAAAATGGCCCTGGAAGAAGGGCTCGTTGAACGTCACCGCCTTGATTGCGGCGATCCGCTCGCCCTCCACAAGCTCCTCGACACGGTCGACGAGGAGCATGGGAAAGCGATGCGGAAGCCGCGCGAGGACGCCGGTGATGTCCATCCCTGTGCCCTTGCTTACGGGCGAGGAGCCGGCGCAGCAGGTGCAGCCGGCGGCGTGACCGAGACCCGCGGCAAGCTGGTGTTCAGGCGGGTGATCACGTCAGTCGTCACTTCCAGCGAAGCGGTGTGCTGGAGCGTGGCGCCCTTCTGCAGCGCAAGCGCCGCACCGCGCTCGCGCATCAGCTGGGTGATGATCGGATCGGCGCCCTTGGTGATCTGCTGGATCACATATTGGCGCGAGCGGGCGAGATCGTCCTGGCCGCGGGCCAGTTCCTGGTTGGCGCCATTCTCGCGGTCCTGGAAGGCCTTGATGCGCTGCTCCAGCGCCGGGCCTGCCAGCGTCTTGTTCTGCTGGCCCTGCTGGATCGCCTGGGCTTCCGATTGCAGCTGGCCGGCCAGCGTGGTGCGGCGGGTCTGCAGAGACTGCGCCTTGGCCTGCAGGTCGGTGCCCGCCTGCTTGCCGGCTGCGCTTTCGTTCACCACTCGGTCCATGTCGACGATGATGATCACCGGCGGGCTGAGCTGCTGGGCGACTGCCGGAGCAGCGGTGGCAGCAAGGAGAAGCGCCGCGGTTGCGGCCTTGAAAAGCATCTTCATCAGAATTGGGTTCCTACGTTGAACTGGAAAACCTGCGTGTCGTCGCCTTCCACTTTCTTCAGCACTTGCGCAAGATCGAAGCGGAATGGGCCGAAGGGCGAGTTCCACGAAACTCCGATACCAACCGAGATCCGCGGGGAGGCGCTGTTGCCGAAGCCTTCTTCGACGAAGCCGCGCTGAATCTGGGTAATCAGGTTGCCGTCTGCATCAAGGATCGGCTGGCCGTCTGCATCCAGCACCGGCACTTGCACGGAAGGCACGTCGAGGAGATCGGGGAACTTCACTTTCCACAAGGCGCCGATGTCCACGAAGACAGACGGGCGCAGGCCAAGCTCGCGGCCGCCCGAACCCAGCGGGATCTCCACCTCGGCCCGGCCAAGATAGTAGTTCTGGCCCCCGATCGAATCATCCTGGAACGTGTCCGGATCCTCGATCACGGTGTCCTGGATTCCGATCATGTTCGGGTCGGTGTCGATGCCGTCGCGGAACTTCCGGATGACGCGCGGGCCGACGCCGCGGATGCCGAAGCCGCGGAAGCGCGGTTCGCCCAGGTAGGAGCGGTCGACGAGGCGGACGTCTTCGCCGCCCCAGCCGAAGATGTTGCCCGCTTCGCCGCCGATGTTCAGGATGAAATTGGCCGGCAGGCGCCAGTAGCGGTCATAGTTCACCCGCGTGCGCAGATATTTCACCGTGCCGCCAAGCCCGGCGAAATCCTGGCTGAGGATGAAGCGCTGGCCACCCGAGGGGCGGAGCCGGTTGTCGAGCGTGTCGTTGACGAGGCTGTAGCCAATCGACGAGGTTGTGTTCTTGCCGACGGCTTCGCACAGGAAGCGTCCGGCCTTCAGCGGGTCGCAGGTCGAAACGCCGGTGATTGGATTGGTGGTGTAGAACAGGTCTTCATCCAGCGTCACGTTGTCGAACGAGAGGCCGTAGCGCACCTGGCCCTGCCAGAATTCGGTGATGGCCGTGCCGGCGCGGATCTGGAAGCCTGTGGTGGTCTGTTCGTAGGTGGTGTTGCGTTCACCACCGTCCGTGAAGTTGAAGTTGTTGAAATTGCGCCGGAACACATCGAAGCCCAGTGCCAGGTTGCGGTCGAACAGATAGGGCTCGGTGAAGCCCAGCTCGAGCGAACGGGAATAGCTGGAGATGTTGGCGCTGAGGCGGAGCTGCTGGGCGCGTCCGCGGAAGTTGCGCTCCTCGATCGAAAAGCTGAAGATGAACTGCTCGAGGCTCGAGAAGCCGGCCGACAGCTGGAGCGAGCCGGTCGGGCGCTCTTCCACATCGACCTGCAGCGCCACCTTGTCTGGCGCGGTGCCGGGCGCCTGCTTCACTTCCAGCTTGTCCTGGAAGAAGCCGAGGCTTTGCACCCGGTCGCGCGAGCGCTTGACCTTCACCGAGTTGAAGGCGTCACCCTCGGCCAGGCGAAATTCGCGGCGGATCACCTCGTCGCGGGTGCGAGTGTTGCCGTTGACCGTGACGCTTTCGACATAGACGCGCGGCGCTTCGTTGATCACGAAGGTTACGCCCATCTCCTTCTTGTCCTTGTCCCGCTCGAAATTCGGGCGGACATCGGCGAAGGCGTATCCCAGCAGGCCGACAGACTCCGTCAGGCCGTCGAGGGTGTCCTCGATGAGCTTGGCATTGTACCAGTCGCCCTTCTTCATCGGCAGCAGGTTCTTGAAGGTGTCGGCCTTCACGTCGCGGATCTGGCTGGTCAGTTCGACGTCGCCGAACTTGTAGCGGTCGCCCTCCTCGATCACATAGGTGACGATGAAGTCACGCCGGTCGGGCGTGAGTTCGGCAACCGACGAGACCACCCGGAAGTCGGCATAGCCTTCCGTCAGGTAGAACTGGCGCAGCTTCTGCTGGTCGAAGGCCAGACGGTCGGGATCGTAGGTGTCGTTGGATGTGAAAAGCCGCAAGGGGCGGGCCTGGCGGGTCACCATCTCGCCGCGCAGGTCTCCATCAGAGAATTGCTCGTTGCCGATGATGTTGATCTGGCGGACCTTGGACTTCGGGCCTTCCGAAATCTCGAAGATCAGGTCGACGCGATTCTGTTCGAGCTGGACGATCTTGGGTTCGACCCGGGCGGCGAAACGGCCGCCGCGGCGGTAGAGTTCCAGGATGCGCTCGACATCGGCACGCGCCCGGCTGCGCGTGAAGATCTGCCGCGGCGCGACCTTGATCTCCTCGCGGATCTTGTCTTCCTTGATGCGCTTGGCGCCCTCGATCAGCACCCGGTTGATCACCGGGTTCTCGCGGACGTCGATGGTGATGTTGCCGTCGCCATCGTCGCGGATCTGCACGTCGGCAAACAGCTCGGTCGCGAACAGGTCCTTCAGCGCGCGGTCGGTGCGGACCCGGTCATAGGTCTCGCCGGGCCTGAGATCGATATAGGACCGCACGGTGTCGGCCTCGAGACGCTCGTTGCCGACCACGTTCAGCGAGCGGATCTGCCGGACCGTGGGCGCTTCGGTCGAGGCGATGACAGGCGGCGCGGCGGGCGGGGAAGCGGCAGTTTGGCCGGACGCTGCCTGCGCAAGCGCAGAGCCATGCCAGGCCGGCGCCGCGCCAAGCAGCAGCAGCGGCAGGAGAGTACGCCTGATATTGGTTAACCGCGCAGGACCCTGTCCCGCTGCCACCTGAATGCTCGTCACGTTAACCTTGGTTCCTGGCTGGCGTCAGCCGATGGCGTTTGCCAGTCTGTCCCAGATGCCGACCGATTGGAGGTCGTACCAGGTAAGGACAAGCATCAGTGACATCAGCAGCGCGAATCCCGACATGAACGCCCATTCCTGCAACTTGGGGTTGAGCGGCCGACGCCGGACACCTTCAAGCGCGTAGAGGAACAGATGCCCTCCGTCCAGCATGGGGATTGGCAGCAAGTTGATGAACCCGAGGTTTATCGAGATAAGCGCGATGAATGCGATAAGCGCCGGAAGGCCGAGCGAAGCGCTCTGCCCGGAGAATTGCGCGATCTTCACCGGCCCGCCCAGATCGGCGATGGCGCGCCGCCCGGTCACCACCTGGGCGGTCGTGTCCCACATCATCCGCACGGCAGCCCAGGTCTCGATCACGGCCCAGCGAAGCGCACCCAGCGGGCCGTGATGGACAATCACGCGCTCGCCCGAGGTGAGGCCGAGCTGTCCGCGCTGGTAGGAATTGCCGAAGCGGTCCACCTCGGTGATGATCCGGGGCTGGATGATGAGGGTCTTCTCGATGCCGTCGCGCTCGATCACGGTCGTGACCGAGGTTCCGGCATTGATCGCGATGATGCGGCTCACATCCTCGAACCGGTCCACACCCTGCCCGTCGAGCGACAGGATGCGGTCTCCGGCCTGCATGCCGGCGGCCGCCGCCGGGCTGCCGGGAACCACCGCGCCGGCAACCGGCGGCGTGATCTGGTGCCCGTAGGTCATGAAGAAGGCCGCGAAGATCGCGATGGCGAAAAGGAAATTGATGGCCGGCCCGGCCGCGACGACCATGGCGCGCTGCCACAAAGGCCGGTTGTGGAACAGGTTGACCCGGTCTTCGGGAGACCATTGACTGTCCGCGTCCGGGTCGGTTGACGGCATGCTTGCCGCATTGGCGTCGCCGGCGAACTTGGCATAGCCCCCCAGCGGCAGCCAGCCGAGTTTCCAGCGCGTGCCGTTCCTGTCGGTCCAGCCGACAATCTCGCGCCCGAACCCGACAGCAAAGGTCTCCACCTTGATGCCGAACAGGCGGGCCATGCCATAGTGGCCGAATTCGTGCACGAACACGAGGACGCCGATGACGAGCGCAAAGGCCGCGACGGTGAAGAGCAGCCCTGGGCTGGCAAGCGTTTCCATGCCCATCCCTTAGACAGCCCTGCGCCTGGCCGCAAACAGACTTTGTTTCACATGCGTAACAAACTGTCCGGCTGCCGCCCGGGCCCGGCGGTCGGCCTCGGCGACATCGCCCAGCGTCTCCAGGCTGCCGGACGGAATCGCCGACAGCGTTTCCGACACGACAGCGGCGATGTCGAGGAAGCCGATCTGCCCTTCGAGGAAGGCGGCAACCGCAACCTCGTTTGCGGCATTCAGCACGCAGGGGCGGCAGGCGCCTTCGCGCAGCGCGGCTTCCGCAAGGGCAAGCGCCGGGAATCGGTCGCGGTCGGCCTCCTCGAACTCCAGCTTGCCGATGCGGGCGAGATCCAGCCGTTCGACCGGAGTCTCGATCCGTTCCGGCCAGGCCAGCGCATGGGCGATCGGCACCCGCATGTCGGCCGAGCCGAGCTGGGCGAGCACCGAGCCGTCAATGTATTCGACAAGCCCGTGTACGAGGCTTTGCGGATGCACCAGAACGTCGAGCTGGTCGGGGCGAAGTCCGAACAGGTGGAAGGCCTCGATCAGCTCGAGGCCCTTGTTCATGAGGGTCGCGCTGTCGACCGAGATCTTGGCCCCCATCGACCAGGTGGGGTGCTTCACCGCCTGCGCTGGCGTTGCTGCCGCCATGGCTTCGCGCGTCCAGGTGCGGAACGGCCCTCCGGACGCGGTGATGATGATGCGGCGCACCCGCTCGCGCGCTTCCAGCACCTGGAAGATGGCATTGTGCTCGCTGTCGATCGTCAGGATGGTTGCGCCCGAGCGCTGGGCGGCAGCCGTCATCAGGCCACCGGCACAGACCAGCGCTTCCTTGTTGGCGAGCGCAACCGAGATGCCGGCATCCAGGGCTGCGAGCGTGCTGGGAAGGCCGGCAGCACCGACAATGGAGGCAACCGCCAGGTCGGCAGGCGCGCCGGCCAGCGCCACGAGCGCATCGGTGCCGGCGCCCACTGCGATGCCTGGCAGATCGGCAAGGGCGGCCTTCAGTGGTGCGTAGCCGGCTTCGTCGGCGATCACGACCTGGGTGGGGCGGAAGGTGCGGGCGAGGTCTGCAAGGCGCGCCCAGTCCTTGCCGGCGGCAAGCCCTGCGATCTGGAAGCGGTCCGGGTTGCGGGCAACAAGATCGAGGGTCGAGCCGCCGACCGATCCGGTTGCGCCAAGAATGGTGAGCCGCTTCAAGCCAGAGCCTCCGTCGAGAGAAGTGCGAGCCGCGCCGGGCCCTGTGCGCTGACCCACAGCGCAACGACAATGCAGACTGGCACAAGGCCATCGACCCTGTCCATCACGCCGCCATGGGCGCGCAGCAAGGTGCCGGAATCCTTCACGCCGGCGCGGCGCTTCAGCCAGCTTTCGAAAAAGTCGCCGGCCTGCGCCACCACGGCAAGGGCTGCGCCGATCAGGGCCATCGCAGCTGTCGTCTGCGGCCAGCCGAGGAAATGGGCGAACAGCGCCGAGAAGAGCGCTGCCGCCGCCATCCCGCCGAACAGGCCGGCCCAGGTCTTGTTGGGGCTGACGGCTGTCCAGATCTTTGGGCCGCCAATGGCGCGGCCGGCGAAATAGGCGAAAATGTCGGTCATCCAGACGACGCCCATGGTCCACATCACCAGCGCGAAGCCGTCGGGCTGCTGGCGCAGCCAGATGAGGGCGACCCCGGGAAGGCCGGCATAGAGCAGGCCGGTCGAAGCCAGGCGCTTGCCACGCGGGAAGACGCCGGACGACCACATGTGCCCGATCATGCCAATGGCGCCAGCGCCCACGATGGCAATTGCGGCGCCTGGCCGGCCGTCGTGGGCCACCAGCATGGCGGTCAGGAGGACGCCGACCCCGGTGATGCGGAACAGCCGGCTGATCTTCTGCATGCCGGCCCATTCCCAGAACACGATCGACACGCCGAGTGCGATCATGATCTCGAAGGCCCAGCCGCCGACCCAGATGTCCGCTACTGCCACAACCGCAAGGAAGACACCGACGACAACCCGAGAGGCGAGGTTCGACCGGGCGGGAGGGGCGGCCGGTGGAGCCGCTCCGTCGTCAGCGGCCGCCATAGCGCCGCTCGCGCGCAGCGAAGCTTTCCGCGGCCTCGCGCAGGACAGTCTCGTCGAAGTCGGGCCAGAGGACGGGGGTGAACCACAGCTCGGCATAGGCCGCCTGCCAGAGCAGGAAGTTCGACAGCCGCTGTTCCCCAGACGTGCGGATGATGAGATCCACGGGCGGAAGATCGGCTGTGTCGAGCCCTGCCTCGATCATCTGGGGGGTGATGGAGGCCGGCGATACGGTGCCGTCCTGCACGCGGGCCCCAATTGCCTGCATGGCGCGGACGAGTTCGTCCTGGCCGCCATAGTTCAGGGCGACCACGAGGCGGAAGCGGTCGTTGCCCTTGGTGGCCTCGATCGCGTTTTCCAGCCGCTCGACCACGTCGGCCTTCAGCGAGCGCCAGTCGCCGATCAGGCTGAGGCGGGCGCCGTTCGAGTCCAGCTCCTCCAGTTCGGCGAGCAGGTGATGGCGAAGAAGGCTCATCAGGTCCGACACCTCGTCCGCCGGGCGACGCCAGTTTTCGGAGCTGAAGGCATAAAGCGTCAGCGTTTCGATGCCAAGACGCGGGGCCGCGCGAACGATCCGGCGAACAGCCTCCACGCCCGCCTTGTGGCCAGCCAGTCGCGGCATGCGCCGGGCCTTTGCCCAGCGGCCGTTGCCGTCCATGATGATGGCCACATGCCGAGGGCCGCCGGGCACCGGCGGTGGGCCACCATCGGCGGCATGGTCAGCCTCGGCGGCCGAACCCACCGCGCGTGTCCTCCCGGGGCTGAACCAGCTCACTTGCCAAGGATTTCCTTCTCCTTGGCGGTTGCGGCCGCATCGATGTCGGCAATGGCCTTGTCGGTGAGCTTCTGGACGTCGGCTTCCAGCCGCTTCTGCTCGTCCTGGCTGATCTGGCCCTTCTTCTCGGCGATCTTCAGGGCTTCATTGCCGTCGCGGCGCACGTTGCGAACCGCTATGCGGGCCTTTTCGGCATATTGGGTGGCGAGCTTCGCCAGTTCCTTGCGCCGCTCCTCCGTCAGGTCGGGGATGGGGAGACGGAGGGTCTGGCCTTCGGAGATCGGGTTGAGCCCGAGGCCCGCCGAGCGGATCGCCTTTTCGACGGACGAGACATTGGAGCGGTCCCACACCTGGACTGCCAGCATCCGCGGTTCGGGCGCGGTCACGGTTGCGACCTGCTGCAGCGGCATGTTGGCCCCATAGACTTCGACGGTCACGGGATCGAGCAACGAGGTGTTCGCGCGGCCGGTTCTGAGGCCGGCAAGGTCGCCCTGCAGGCTTTCGACCGCGCCCTTCATGCGGCGGTCGAGATCGGTCTTGTGCGCAGTGGCGTCGAAGTCAGCCATGAACGTTCCCCTGAATTTGGTTCTTATCCGCCAACGATGGTGGAAACACCATCGCCTGCGAGCACACGGGCGAGATTTCCCTCCTCCCGGATGTTGAACACCACGATCGGAATGCGGTTGTCGCGGCAGAGCGCGATTGCGGCTGCGTCCATCACCTTCAGATTGTCGCCCAGCACCCGGTCGTAGCCGATCAGGTCGTAGCGGATGGCGTTGGGGTTGGTCTTGGGGTCGCTGTCGTAGACGCCGTCGACCGAGGTTCCCTTGAACAGCGCATCGCACTTCATTTCGGCGGCCCTGAGGGCAGCGCCGCTGTCGGTTGTGAAGTAAGGGCTGCCGGTGCCGGCTGCGAAGATCACCACCCGGCCCTTTTCCAGGTGCCGCTCGGCGCGGCGGCGGATGTAGGGCTCGCACACGGCTGCCATCGGGATTGCCGACTGCACGCGGGTTTCGACGCCCTGCTGTTCCAGCGCATCCTGCATGGCGAGCGCGTTCATGATGGTGGCGAGCATGCCCATATAGTCGGCAGTTGCCCGGTCCATGCCCTTGGCGGCGCCGGCCATGCCGCGGAAGATGTTGCCCCCGCCGATGACCAGGCAGAGTTCGTAGCCGGCGAGCTTCGCGGCCTTCACTTCGCCTGCCACGCGGGCGACGGTTGCCGGATCGATTCCGAAGGCCTGGTCACCCATGGCTGCCTCGCCCGACAGCTTCAGAAGGATGCGCTTGTAGGGCGGGCGGGACATGGTTGGCCTGTCTTTGCAGCTGGACGTCGGAGCTTCGATGTCCGGGCTTAGCGAGACAGGGCCGCTCCCTCAAGTAGAGAGAGCGGCCCTGCCCTGCCTTGGTATCTGCGGCTTCAGGTCCGGATCAGGCGACGCCGGCGGCGGCTGCCACTTCGGCTGCGAAGTCCGATTCCTTCTTCTCGATGCCTTCGCCCAGCTGGAAGCGGACGAACTTCGACACCTTCACGTCGGCGCCAAGGCGCTTGCCTTCGGCGGCCACGATGTCGGACACCTTGGACTTGCCGTCGATCACGAACACCTGGGAGAGCAGGGCCTGCTCGCCGGCGAACTTGCGCACCGCGCCATCGACCATGCGCTCGACGATGTCGGCCGGCTTTCCGCTCGCGGCTGCCTTTTCGGCGGCGATCGCACGCTCACGCTCCAGCAGGGCCGGGTCGATGTCGTCAGCGGTCAGCGCCAGCGGGTTGGCCGCTGCAATGTGCATCGCGATCTGCTTGCCGAGTGCGGCAAGGGCAGCCCGCTGCTCCTGAGAAAGGTCGGACGCCGTGCTGTCGATCGCGACGAGGACGCCGATCTTGCCGCGGTCGGGCGCTGCCGCGTTGTGCACATAGGAGGCAACTGCGCCGGTTGCTTCCACGATGGTCGCGCGGCGCACGGCCTGCTGTTCGCCGATGGTGGCGATGTTGTTGGTGAGCACGTCCTGCACTGTGCCGCCGCCGGCCGGATAAGCCGACGCCAGAAGGGCTTCGACGTCTTCGCCAGTGGTCAGCGACACCTTGGCGACTTCGGCGACGAAGTCCTGGAACTGGGCGTTCTTGGCGACGAAGTCGGTTTCGGAGTTCACTTCGATGACGGCGCCGCGATTGCCCTGGACGACAACGCCGACGAGGCCTTCGGCGGCGGTGCGGCCGGCCTTCTTGGCGGCAGAGGCGAGGCCCTTGGTGCGCAGCCAGTCGACGGCCTTTTCGAAGTCGCCACCAGCTTCGGACAGCGCCTTCTTGCAGTCCATCATGCCAGCGCCGGTGCGGTCGCGGAGTTCTTTCACGAGAACGGCAGTGATCTCGGCCATGGGAGGCTCCTTTTCTCTAAGGGGAGGGGGGCTGCACGGACCCCGTGCAACCCCCGTCTTTCGATTTGATGACAGCGGGCAGAGTTCGCCCGCCTGCCGAAGGGTCAGGCGGTCAGCGCGATCTCGGCTTCCGGCTCGGCCATTGCGCCGATGTCCACGCCCTGCGCGACCTGGCGGCCCTGCTTGCCGGCGAGGATCGAGTCCGCGACCGCATTGCAATAGAGCTGGATGGCACGGGCCGCATCGTCGTTGCCGGGCACCGGGAAGGCGATGTTCGCGGGATCGGTGTTCGAATCGAGGATCGCGATCACCGGGATGCCGAGCACATTGGCTTCCTTGATGGCCAAGTCTTCCTTGTTGACGTCGATCACGAACATCAGGTCGGGAAGGCCGTTCATGTCGCGGATGCCACCGAGCGAGGCTTCGAACTTGTCGCGCTCGCGGGTCATCTTCAGCACTTCCTTCTTGGTGAAGCCGTGCGTGTCGCCCGAGAGCTGCTCTTCCAGCGTCTTGAACTTGCGGATGGAGGCCGAGATGGTCTTCCAGTTGGTGAGCATCCCGCCCAGCCAGCGGTGGTTGACATAGTGCTGGCCCGAGCGACGAGCGGCTTCCGCCACCGGCTCCTGCGCCTGGCGCTTGGTGCCGACGAACAGCACCTTGCCGCCAGCGGCCGAGGTCGCACGGACGAAATCGAGCGCGCGCGCGAACAGCGGCACGGTCTGCGAGAGGTCGAGGATGTGGATCCCGTTGCGCTCGCCGAAGATGTAGGGCTTCATCTTCGGGTTCCAGCGGTGGGTCTGGTGACCGAAGTGGGCGCCAGCCTCGAGCAGCGCCTGCATCGACACGTCGCCCGGATTCACGGGGGATGTCGTCATGGTGTTTTCTCCTAACCGGTTGGTCCGCTGCAGGGGTGAGTTTCGGCTGTGGCCGAGACACCGGAAGGTTTCCCCCTGCATGAGGGATGGGCGGCGCGGTTAGACGCGGGAGGGAGCAGAGTCAAGTTTGGAGGCGACCCGCCTGTCAGGCGGCAAGCAATGCCTTGTTCACGTGCAGCTCGTCGGCGTGGGCCCGGGCGTTGGCGAGATCATGCGCCGTCTGCATCCGGCAGAGCGTGTCCGCCTTGACCCCGAACGCCTTTTCGAACCGGATCGCCATATCGGCCGACAGGGCCGCACGGCCGTTCAGAACGGCACTGAGCGCCTGGCGGCTGACACCGAAGGCCTTGGCCAGCGTGCCGATGGCAACGCCGCTTGCTTCGACAATTTCGGTCTTCAGCCAGTCGCCGGGGTGGATGGCAAGCGATGCGTGCGGGGTGAGTGCCATCAGTGATAATCCTCCAGGTCCAGATCAGCCAGCGTCTGCTCGTCGACCTTTGTGAATGTCAGCCGCCAGTTCTTCGTGACTGTCATCGCCCAACGCCCCTGCCGGTCGCCAACCAGAGGGTGAAGGCCATAGCTGGGCGGGATGCCCAGCTCCGCGAAATCTCCGGCATTGACGATATAGGCCAGCATCTTCCGCAGCCGGTCGACCTGATTTCCGTCAAGGCCCTTCGCAGACCCTTCCTCGAACAGTCTCCTCAGAGCCTTGTGGCGGATGCTGTCGATATCCACGCTTCGTAAAGTATGGCTTTACGCCGCGTGTGTCAAGCATGGCTTTCCCTCAACCCCCTGGCCACGCCCCAGGCGATCAGGGCCTGACCTGCGAAATAGGTGGCCCAGATGGCATAGTCGGCCGAAGTGGAGCCTTCCAGTGGGCCCATGCGGGCGAAGATCAGCAGGTCCGACAGGACGAACAGGAGCGCGCCGACAGCCGCCAGCGGAAATCTGGACGCGAGCGCAGCTGCGGCCATCGACGCCAGAAACAAGGTGTAGACCGCGACAGGGGGTGCCCAGTCCGGACCAGGGAGTGCAAAGGCGAACGCCGTGGCGCCGACGACAAAGGCCGCCGCCAGCCCGACATCTTTCGCGCCGACACCACCGCGACGATTCCTGAGATAAAGCGCAACCGCTACAACATGGCCGAGCGCAAAGATCGCAGCACCCGCGATGAAGTTCAGCTCCAGCACCATGTCGGCGGTGGCGCCCAGCGTGAGGACCATCGCGAGGAACTTGTGGTCGGTGCTGACGCCCTGCCGGCTGGCCCAGGTCGCGAGCAGGCCGACCCCAATCCCCTTCCAGGCGATGGCCGCCCAGTCGGGGATGGGAAGCGCCCAGCTGATCATGTAGCTGGTGCCGGCGACAAGCGCCGCGAGGAAGAGCGGCAGCGCCCTCACATCTTGAGTCTGAGCGCACCCAGGAAGTCGCGCTTGCCGAGGCTGACGCCCCTGGCGCGCAGGATGTCGTAGGCGGTCGAGGCGTGGAAGTAGAAGTTGGGCTGCGAGAAGGAGAGCAGGAAGCCTTCCGCGGTGAAGGGCAGCTTCAGGCCCGGCATCTCGAACAGCATGTCCTTGCCGATGAAGGTCTCCATCTCGTCGGTGGTGACGGCGGCGAGGTCTGCCTCGGCCTTTGCCAGCATGGCCTTCATGCCGTCGAAGTCGGTCGGCATCTCGCCGCCCAGAGGCGAGAAGCGGCCTTCGCGAACGCCGTCGATCGCGCCTGCGCTGTGCTGGGCAACCGACTTTATCTGGAAGCCGAGCGGAAGCATGGTGGGGTGCAGGCTGGCGCCGGCGATGTCCCCGGGCAGGCAACCGGTTTCGGCGCAGTGCGCCTCGGCCTTCTCGATCAGCGCAAGGGTGGAGCCGACGATCTGGCGGCAGCTGGGCACAAAGGCGTCGTAGAGTGAAATCGGCATGTGAGTCTCCCTCGGTTCGGCCGTTGTCTAGGCCGGGGCTGACGGCTTCGCCAGCCCCTCAGGCCACCAGCCGCAAGGGATGGGTCATCGCCGTCACCCGGGCGGCCGCGACGCCGGGAAGCTGGGCGATTTCGGTGTCTGCCCCTGCCGGCAGCGCAAAATCCTGCCCCAGTCGGATCACGGCATGGCCGCCGCCCTTCATCGGCACGCTTGCCTCCACCACGCTGCGGCCGCCGCGCGGAAGCCAGGC
>JBGTBK010000329.1:0-8037 GCA_041749355.1 Sandaracinobacter sp.
CCGCTGAACTGAACAAGCAATGGCCTGCTCCGCTGCGCCCTTCGGGCTCCGCTCCACAGGCCATTGCTTCAACTGCGCCCATGCGCAACAACAACCGCCCGACTCTAATCCCCGCTGGATGAAATCAGGGGGTCAGGTCACCGGTCCATCACCGGTACCGCGCGCCTCCAGGGCAAATCCGCCATCGAGGCCATCCGCGAACTCACCGAAGGCCGCTTCGCCCTCGCTTGAAAGCCAGTCCCCGTGCCAGGGTCGTGAGCAATTACACACCCAGAGGTATTCACGCGCCAGTCGTTCAACAGAGTCAAGAAGGCTGGAAAGCTTTGCAGAATCAACAGATTTCCAATCAACCGTCGGTAGCCCCCGATTTAGACGCACCAACACACCAGCGGCAAAGACCCCAAGAATTCCTGCCAACGGCGTGGCGATTCGTACGAATAAATCGGCGCCAACGGCGAGATAAAATCCCGCCGCAAACGTTAGAGATAGAACTAGAGAAAGAATGAAGAACATTAAGCCTTTATCTTTCCATCCTCTGCAAATCGATGATAAACCTTTTGCAACTGATCGGCAACGTTATCGAAATCTAGCAACATTGTGCCCTTGTCGGGAACATCGAACGGCATTCTCACTCTAAGAATAACGTCTTCATCACGAATTGTACCATCGGCTGTTTCCACGCGAACTTCACCTTCTGTCACGCTGTCGAGCCCAGAGGCAATCTCCCTAAGTTTGTCCTTAGATGCAGCCGTTCGAGTGCCTCGAACTTTTACTTCGGCGTCTACTACGAGTCTTTCTTTGGGCCCCAAGCTATCGACAAGGCTTTTAGCTTGGACCTCTCCTAGAAGTGCTTTGACAATCCCAAGCGCTCTCTCGAACTCGACAAACTTCTCGGCTACTTTGCGGGTTACAGCTTGCTCGCGCTTGGACTCGGAGTCAGTTGGCGTAAGGCGCATTTGTGGGAATGTAGGACCTCCAACACGCAGTGCGCGCACATCTCCCAGCTTGTCTCCCACCACCGACCGATCCAATTGTGATTCAAACAGGACCGATTGGCCTGCTTTGCCAAGATGCGGGCCCAATCGAATGAGCCACTCCAAAAACGCATGAATGTTGAGAGGGGTAAGCGCATGTGTGCGAACGAAAAAAAGATGGTTCCCGACGACCAAAAAATAAGCCATGCCGCGAATGTACTGAGTTCCTGCCGGTGCTCCCTGCTCCTTCAGGCTGTAGACTTCAGCAGAAGTAAGTGTTGACAAACGAGCCTTCGCTGTTTTCAGTTCTAGCAGTGCTTGCAGACCTCGAGAGTCAACGTAGCACATCTCCCCAAATACTGCGTCGGAGAGATCGGCAACTCGATTGAGCAGCACCTGTAAGTCTGTGTTTTCCGGAAGGGACATGATCCTTCGTGCGACGCTTTCCCAGGCTGAGACGCCGTTCGCGTCCTTCAACGAAAGCGCGTCCTTGATAAGGTCTTGCAACGATCTGCCCGGCGTGCTGGCTGGATCAGTCCTAAATTCACGATAGTGAACCATGTGATATACCGTGGTCTTCAACGCCAGTTCCCCTATTCAGACCCTAGGGTAACATTAATTCATTTCGCCGGGCCGTAAAGCCAAGCTGTGAAAGGGACGCCCCCCTACCCCAACAACCCCCGCAAATACCCCCCCGTAAACCCCTTCCCACTCGCCACCACAGCCTCAGGCGTCCCAACAGCCACAATCTCCCCGCCCCCAGACCCACCCTCGGGCCCGAGGTCGATCACCCAATCCGCCGTCTTGATCACCTCCAGATTGTGCTCGATCACCACGACGGTGTTCCCCTGGTCGACGAGGGCGTGGAGGACTTCGAGGAGCTTGCGGACGTCTTCGAAGTGGAGGCCGGTGGTGGGCTCGTCGAGGATGTAGAGGGTCTGGCCGGTGGCGCGGCGGGAGAGTTCCTTGGCGAGTTTGACGCGCTGGGCCTCGCCGCCGGAGAGGGTGGTGGCCTGCTGGCCGACGTGGACGTAGCCGAGGCCGACCTCTTCGAGCATCTTGAGGCGATCGCGGATGGGGGGGACGGCTTCGAAGAGTTTGACGGCGTCGGAGACGGTCATGTCGAGGACGTCGGCGATGGAGTGGCCCTTGTGGAGGACTTCCAGCGTCTCGCGGTTGTAGCGATGCCCCAAGCAGACGTCGCACTGGACGTAGACGTCGGGGAGGAAGTGCATCTCGATCTTGAGCATGCCGTCGCCCTGGCAGGCTTCGCAGCGGCCGCCCTTGACGTTGAAGCTGAAGCGGCCGGGCTTGTAGCCGCGGGCGAGGCTTTCGGGAAGCTGCGCGAACCAGTCGCGGATGTGGGTGAAGGCGCCGGTGTAGGTGGCGGGGTTGGAGCGGGGGGTGCGGCCGATGGGGGACTGGTCGATGTCGATCACCTTGTCCAGGTGCTCGAGACCGGTGATGCTGTCGTGGGGGCCGGTGTGGATGCGGGCGCCGTTGAGGGTTCGGGCGGCGGCGGGGTAGAGGGTGTCGATCACGAAGCTGGACTTGCCGGAGCCGGAGACTCCGGTGACGCAGGTGAAGGTGCCGAGCGGGATGCTGGCGGTGACGTTTTGCAGATTGTTGGCGCGGGCGCCGGTGATGGTGAGTTTCTTGGCCGACCCCTTTCGGCGCTTGGTGGGGACCGGGACGTTGCGGCGGCCGGAGAGATAGTCGCCGGTGAGGCTGTCGGGGGCGTTGAGGATGTCCTGGAGGCTGCCTTCGGCGATGACGGAGCCGCCGAGCTTGCCGGCGCCGGGGCCCATGTCGACGATGTGGTCGGCGGTGCGGATGGCGTCTTCGTCGTGTTCGACGACGAGGACGGTGTTGCCGAGGTCGCGCAGGCGCTTGAGGGTTTCGAGCAGGCGGTCGTTGTCGCGCTGGTGGAGGCCGATTGAGGGTTCGTCGAGGACGTAGAGGACGCCGGAGAGGCCGGAGCCGATCTGGCTGGCGAGGCGGATGCGCTGGCTCTCGCCGCCGGAGAGGGTGCCGGAGGTGCGATCGAGGCTGAGGTAGCCGAGGCCGACGTTGACGAGGAAGCCGAGGCGCTCGTTGATTTCCTTGAGGATGCGGGCGGCGATCTCGTTCTGTTTCGGCGTGAGGCTTTCGGATAGCCGCAAGAACCATTGCGCCGCGTCGGTGACGGAGCGGGCGGTGGACTGGGAGATGTGCTCGCCGGCGATCTTGACGGAGAGGGCTTCGGGCTTGAGGCGGGCGCCGCCGCAGACTTCGCAGGGGGCCGAGGCCTGGTAGCGGGAGAGCTCCTCGCGCATCCAGGCGGATTCGGTTTCGCGGAAGCGCTTGTCGAGGTTGGCGAGGACGCCTTCGAAGGTCTTGGTGACTTCATACGCCTTGCGGCCGTCTTCGAAGCGCAGGGGGATGGCCTTGCCCCTGGTGCCGTGGAGGATTGCGGTGCGGGCTTCTTCGGGGAGCTTGGCCCAGGGCTGGTCGAGCGTGCCGCCGTAGCTGCGGAGGACCGAGGCGAGGACCTGCACGTAGTAGGGGGAGGGGGGCGAGGATTTGGCCCAGGGGACGACGGCGCCGTCCTTGAGGGAAACCATTTCGTTGGGGACGACGAGGAGGGGGTCGAAGAAGAGCTTTTCGCCCAGCCCGTTGCAGGTGGGGCAGGCGCCCTGGGGGGCGTTGAAGGAGAAGAGGCGGGGCTCGATCTCGGGCAGGGTGAAGCCGGAGACGGGGCAGGCGAATTTTTCGGAGAAGGTGAGGACGCGCGGAACCGACCCGCCGCGCGCTTCTGACCCACCCCCTGCCCCTCCCTTCTCGGCTTCGCCGGAGGGAGGGGAGTCGACAAGCTCCACCGTTGCGAGGCCGTCTGACAGTTTCAGGGCGGTTTCGAAGCTTTCGGCGAGGCGGGAGGCGACGTCCGGGCGGACGACGAGGCGGTCGACGACGACGTCGATGTCGTGCTTGTACTTCTTGTCGAGGGCCGGCGCGTCCTCGATGTCGTGGACCTCGCCGTTGATGCGCAGGCGCTGGAAGCCCTGGCGCTTCCAGTCGGCGATTTCCTTGCGGTATTCGCCCTTGCGGCCGCGCACGACGGGGGCGAGCAGGAGGAGGCGGGTGCCTTCTGGGAGCGCGAGGACGCGGTCGACCATCTGGCTGACGGTTTGTGCTGTGATGGGGAGGCCGGTGGCGGGCGAATAGGGGACGCCGACGCGGGCCCAAAGCAGACGCATGTAGTCGTAGATTTCGGTGACGGTGCCGACGGTGGAGCGGGGGTTCCGGCTGGTGGTCTTCTGCTCGATGCTGATCGCGGGGCTGAGGCCCTCGATATGGTCGACGTCGGGCTTTTGCATGAGCTCGAGGAACTGGCGGGCGTAGGCGGAGAGGGATTCCACGTAGCGGCGCTGGCCTTCGGCGTAGATGGTGTCGAAGGCGAGGGAGGATTTGCCGGAGCCGGAAAGGCCGGTGATGACGATGAGCTTGTCGCGCGGGAGATCGATGTCGACGGACTTCAGGTTGTGCTCGCGCGCGCCGCGGACGGAGATGTGGGTCAGCATGGGTGCTTCGCCATGCTTCCAGAGATGTGGGTCAGGGTCATGGGCGGGAACTCATGGTGACGGAGGGAAGAAAGCTCAGCATTGCGAGGTCTTGTTGGCGTCGGCGGCAGAAGAGTCCAGCATGGACTTTGTTCTAGCTATGTTCTGCGCTTCGGGGAAGCGGCAAAAGGGCGCGGGCAGGCGGTGCGGGATAGGATGGATGCGACGGAAATGGCGGCGGTCGCAGGAGTGGCATTGCGCCTGTCATACTGGGAGCACATGGTTAACCAGGGTTAACGAGGAGCGAGTCGACTGGATGCCGGCCGGGTCGGCTTCTCATGCGGGTGGGAGAGTGGCGATGCGCGACCAGCATCATGGCATGAAGGATTTCAAGGGCCTGCCGGCACTTTGCGCGGCTGGCGTCAACCGGTCCGACCGGTTCGGGCGCATGCTGCCGGACGCGCCGGCGCTATACCTTGATCCGCGCGACCTGAGTGCGCTGGGGGCAGCGGGCGGCCCCATGGAGGGACCGAAGGCCGAAAGCACAAGCGTCGGTGCCGGGATGATCTTCTTTGGCCAGTTCATCGATCACGACGTGACCTTTGACACCTCCAGCAGCTTTCAGCGGCTGGACCGGCCGGAGGCGACAACGAACGTGCGCACGCCAACGCTGGACCTGGACTGTGTCTATGGCGACGGACCCGAAGGGTCTCCGTTCATGTACTGGTCCGGGCGGTCCGGGCCGGACGCCGACTTCAACGGGGTAAAGCTGCTGACGGCTGCCGACGCGGCAACCTCACCCGGCACGGCTCCGGGGTTCCGCGAGCAGGACGTGCCACGCGCTTCCAATGGCAGGGCGATCATCGGGGATCCGCGCAACGACGAGAACCGGATCATCAGCCAGATGCAACTCGGGTTCCTGCGTTTCCACAACAAGGTTGCCGACGCGCTGCACGCCAAGGGCGGGCAGGGAGAGCATCTGTTCGCGGAGGCGCGGCGCGTCTCCACCTTCCACTATCAGTGGATCGTGGTGCAGGATTTCCTCCGCCGTCTCGCCGGGGGTGCCGTTGTCGACCGCATCCTGGGTCAGGGGCGGACGCTGTATCGGCCCGAGACATGCCCGCATGGAACACTCCATGGCGCCGAGCCGTTCATGCCTGTCGAATTCGCGGTTGCCGCATATCGTTTCGGCCATTCCATGATTCCCGACTTCCTGCGGCTGCGCGCAGGGGGGGCCGAACAGCCGTTGTTCGGCACTGGCCTGGGCGCGGCCTTCACACCCGTTCCCAGCATGAACGCCGTGGTTGAGTGGCCAATGCTGCTCGATCTTTCGGTTGCGGGGATGACCCGGGCGGAGAAGCTGGACGGGCGACTGATGTCTCAGTTGCTGGCGCTGCCCTTCGTGGCGGACCTGACGGTCAATTCGCTTGCCGTCCGAAACTTTCTGCGCGCCCAGGCCTTCATGCTGCCGTCGGGCGAAACGATGGCGCGTGCCTGCGCGCGCCCGGAGCTCGAGATCGAACAGGTTGCGGGCGAAGCACGTGCGCGCGCCTCCGCGGCGGGGGCCAGCCTGAGCGCAGGCGTGCCGCTCTGGTACTATCTGCTGCTCGAGGCCGAGCTGATCGGACGAGAAAGCTCTGCCGGCATGTTCGAACCGGGAGAAGGTTTGGGGCCTGCAGGCCCCACCATTGTTGCCGAGACGCTGATCGGGCTGCTCGAGCTTGATACGCGCAGCTATCTCGGCAGCAATCGCGCATGGCATCCGGCAGGGGCCGACAAGCTGGGGGACGATGGTGTCTTCACCCTTCTGCAGCTTCTCACCTTCTGATGCTGGCCTGCGTGCGGCCCATGAACGGGCTGCGCATAGGCGACGAGCGCACTGGCCCCATGATGGCAGCGCGGAACGCTCCGTGGCCATGATCCAATTTGCTTGGCTGTCGCTTGCGCCGACGCGCCCAGGCCGGGCAGGGTGCCTGCTGCGGTGGGATGAGCTGGAAAGCCGGGCGCAAGGGCTGGATGCGGCGGATCCGCTGGCAGGGTTCCGCGGCGACGTGAAGGCGGGGCCAACGGCCTCGCGAGGGTAGCGATGGCGCTTTCGGCGGTCGATTCCAAGGGGTCGATTGGCGCAGGGGGTTGGGGTTTTGCGGCCTTTTCGGGTGAAAGAGTCGGTGTGGTTTACAGATGTTAAGGTTGCGCGCCGAGCTGCGGGGGGGAATGCTGCGCCTTTTGATGGGCATGAGGGTTTGCAATGGTTGGCACGCGTCTTGCGAGGACCACTTGGGGGACTGTCCCCGGGGGAGAGACTTGATGCTTCGCGCACTTTTTCTGACGCCGCTGCTGTTTGCCATGCCTGCAACCGCTGCGACGAACGTTCTGGATTTTTCGGGCAACATCTGTGGGGGCTCCTGCTCGCTGGGAGATGCAATCGACCAGGACTATGGCTCGGTGGCCGGGCTGAAGGTGACGTGGCGCGCGCTGGACGGGCAGGGTGATGCGAACGAGGTGACCCCGCATATCCTGGCCGGACGCATTTCGGGCGATCCGATCGACCTCCCGCCTTATGGGTCCGATCCTGCGCAGACCAACGGCTTTGCGCCGTTCGAGTCGCTTGTCGGGGAGGCGCGTTTCGAGCTGACCGGGGTGGGATCGATCTCGCTGGTGTCGATCGACACGGTCGTGTTCGACCGGTTCCAGGGCTACTCCTCGTCGTTCCGGGTGTATGACCTGGACTATGGCCTGATCTTTGACAGCGGCCAGGTTGATCTGCCGGAATTCGACTTTGCAACCATTGCCCTGTCCGGCACTTCGACCAGCGGGCTGATCCTGCAGTGGGGCGCGCCGAACCAGGGTGGCTTCGAGACCTTTGGTTCGGACCAGGGCATCGACACGCTGGTGTTCGAGCTGGATGTGGTGGTGACCCCGAAGCCGGTTGTGCCGGAGCCGGCAACCTGGGCGATGCTGGTGCTGGGTTTTGGAGTGGTTGGCGCGGCTGCGCGGCGGCGGCGGATTTCGGTGGCAGCCGGCTGAAGCAGGACTGACCCGGCGCGGGGGAGCAGCTTTGCTGCCCCGCGCCGAGGGCGTTCCTTTTGCCGTCGGGCCCGGCTAGGGCTGGCGCCATGTGGCGATGGCTTGGATTTGCGGCCCTGCTGGGGCTGATCGTGACGGTGCTGTTGAGTTTTCACCAGCCGCCGATGCGGCTGATGCCGGTGCCGCTGGCCTTTGCGAAATCGGGCGAGCGGCTGTTTGCGGCCAATCCGAACCTGGCGGCCGACAACCGGATCGAGCTGTTCTATGCCTCGAACCGGCTTGCGGTGGGGCCGCGCAATGATCGCATCCATGCCATTGCGCCGGGCCGCGACCTGCTGCTGGGGGTGACTTCGATCCGGATCGGCGACGAAGGGACCGGGTGGGACCGGGTGCTTGAATGGTCGATGGGGATGGACGGCGGGCGGCGGCCGCAGCTGATCCTGCAGCGGATGGTGGAGCTGGCGACGCTGGGCGGGGACGCGCCTGTGCCGCCGGCG
>JBGTBK010000330.1:0-16889 GCA_041749355.1 Sandaracinobacter sp.
GCTCTTCTCCGAAGCGGCCGCAATGGCCTGCTGCTGCGCCCGAAGCGCTGCGTCGCGGCTGGTGGCCGTGACGCGCAGACGGGACAGGGCGGCGCCCGTGCCGGCCGGGATCAGCCGGCCGACGATCACATTTTCCTTCAGGCCCTGCAGCGTGTCGGTCTTGCCCTGCACGGCGGCTTCGGTCAGCACCCGCGTCGTTTCCTGGAACGAAGCGGCCGAGATGAAGCTGCGGGTCTGCAGCGACGCCTTGGTGATGCCGAGCAGAACGGGCTTGCCTTCGGCCGGGCGCTTGCCCTCGGCCACCAGCTTGGCGTTCACTTCGTCCATCTCCTCGCGGTCGACCTGCTCGCCCTTCAGAAGCGTCGAGTCCCCCTCGTCGAAGATCTCGACCTTCTGCAGCATCTGGCGAACGATCACCTCGATGTGCTTGTCGTTGATCTTCACGCCCTGCAGACGATAGACCTCCTGGATCTCGGCGCAGAGATATTCGGCAAGCCGCTCCACGCCCAACACATCCAGAATGTCGTGCGGGTTCGCAGGGCCATCGATCAGATAGTCGCCCCGGCGCACCAGATCGCCTTCCTGCACGCTCACATGCTTGCCCTTGGGCAGCAGATACTCCACCGGATCCGAGCCGTCCTCGGGGCGGAGGATGACGCGCTTCTTGGCCTTGTAGTCCTTGCCGAACTCAACCCGCCCATCGATCTTGGCGATGATGCCATTGTCTTTCGGGATACGGGCTTCGAACAGCTCGGCCACCCGCGGCAGACCACCGGTGATGTCGCGCGTCTTGGCAGCTTCGCGCGGCATCCGGGCCAGCACGTCGCCCGCATCCACCCGCTGGCCGTCGGCCACCGAGAGAATGGCGCCGACCGGCAGCAGATAGCGGCCAGCTTCGCCCGAGGTCTCGTCCAGCAGGGTCATGCGCGGACGCAGGTCGTCCTTGGCCTTGGTCGCCTTCCACTCCGACACCACCTTGTTGGCGATGCCGGTCGCGTCGTCGACCTCTTCCTTCAGGGTCTGGCCGTCGACCAGGTCCTGATACTTCACGATGCCCGACTTGTCGGTGATGATCGGGCGCGTGTACGGATCCCAGTCCGCAAGCCGCTGGCCCTTCTTCACCGCCTCGCCGTCCTTCACCGCGATGATCGCTCCGAACACGATCTTGTGAACCGAGCGCTCGCGGCCGTCGGCATCGACGATCACGATCTCGCCACCGGTCGGCGCCATGCCGACGATCCGGTTCCGGCTGTCCTTGATGGTCGGCAGGTTGCGATAGCTCACCTTGCCGTCGACAGGGCTGTCGTGGCTCGACTGCTCGCTCACCTGCGCCGCGCCGCCGATGTGGAAGGTCCGCATCGTCAGCTGGGTGCCGGGCTCGCCGATCGACTGCGCCGCGATCACGCCGACTGCCTCGCCGATGTTCACCGGCGTGCCGCGGGCCAGATCCCGGCCATAGCAGCGACCGCACACGCCGGCGGCCGCTTCGCACACCAGCGGCGAGCGGATCTTCACTTCCGCAATGCCGGCGTCCTCGACGGCCTTCACCATCTTCTCGTCCAGCAGCGTGTCACGCGCGAACAGCACTTCGCCCGTCTTGGGGTCCACGATGTCGTCGCACACGGTCCGGCCAAGGATCCGCTCGGCCAGCGTGACGATGACGGAGCCGCCCTCGACAATGGCCTTCATCATCAGGCCACGGCTGGTTTCGCAATCATCTTCCAGCACGACACAGTCCTGGCTGACATCGACCAGACGGCGGGTCAGATAGCCCGAGTTCGCCGTCTTGAGCGCCGTGTCGGCAAGGCCCTTCCGGGCGCCGTGGGTGGAGTTGAAATACTCAAGGACGGTCAGGCCTTCCTTGAAGTTCGAGATGATCGGCGTCTCGATGATCTCTCCGCTCGGCTTGGCCATCAGGCCGCGCATGCCGGCAAGCTGCTTCATCTGCGCCTGCGAACCCCGGGCGCCCGAGTGGGCCATCATGTAGACGGAGTTGATCTGCCGCTGCTTGCCCGACTTCTCGATCGGGGTCGCAGAGATTTCCTTCATCATCTCGTTGGCAACCTCGTCGCCGCAGCGCGACCAGGCGTCCACCACCTTGTTGTACTTCTCGCCCTGCGTGATCAGGCCGTCCTGATACTGCTGCTCGAAATCCTTGGCGAGGCCACGGGTGCGCTCGACCAGAACGGACTTCTGCGCCGGGATGATCATGTCGTCCTTGCCGAACGAGATTCCGGCCTTGCACGCATGCTGGAAGCCCAGCGCCATGATCGCGTCCGCGAACAGCACTGTCTCCTTCTGGCCGGTGTGCCGATACACGGTATCGATGACGTCACCGATTTCCTTCTTGGTCAGAAGGCGGTTCACGGTCTCGAAGGGCACCTTGTGGCTCTTGGGCAAGCACTCGGCAATCAGCATCCGGCCCGGCGTGGTCACGAAGCGCTTCAGCGTAACCTTGCCGTCCTCGCCGGTCTGCGGAACGCGCGCCTCGATCCGGGTGTGCAGCGTGACAGCCTTGGCGGTCAGCGCGGCATGCACTTCGGAAATGTCGCCGAACAGCGGCAGCTTCTCGCGCTTGGTACCATCCGCCAGCTCGATGAATTCCGGCGTCTTTTCCTGCCGCTCCATCGAGAGATAGTAGATCCCCAGCACCATGTCCTGCGACGGCACGATGATCGGCTTGCCGTTCGAAGGGCTCAGGATGTTGTTGGTGGACATCATCAGCACGCGGCATTCCAGCTGCGCCTCAAGGCTGAGAGGCACGTGGACCGCCATCTGGTCGCCATCGAAGTCGGCGTTGAAGGCCGAGCAGACAAGCGGGTGCAGCTGGATCGCCTTGCCCTCGATCAGCACGGGCTCGAACGCCTGGATGCCAAGGCGGTGCAGCGTCGGCGCCCGGTTCAGCATCACGGGATGCTCGCGGATCACCTCGTCCAGGATATCCCAGACTTCCTTGCGCTCCTTCTCGACATATTTCTTGGCCTGCTTCAGCGTCATCGACAGGCCCTTGGCGTCGAGCCGGGCGTAGATGAACGGCTTGAACAGCTCGAGCGCCATCTTCTTGGGCAGGCCGCACTGGTGCAGCTTCAGTTCCGGGCCGGTGACGATGACCGAACGGCCCGAGTAATCGACGCGCTTGCCGAGCAGGTTCTGCCGGAAGCGGCCCTGCTTGCCCTTCAGCATGTCCGAAAGGCTCTTCAGCGGCCGCTTGTTGGCGCCCGTGATGGTGCGGCCACGCCGACCATTGTCGAACAGCGCGTCAACGGCTTCCTGCAGCATGCGCTTTTCGTTGCGCACGATGATGTCGGGCGCGCGCAGCTCGATCAGCCGCTTCAGGCGGTTGTTCCGGTTGATGACGCGACGATAGAGGTCGTTCAGATCCGACGTCGCGAAGCGGCCGCCGTCCAGCGGCACCAGCGGGCGCAGTTCCGGCGGGATCACCGGGATCACCGTCAGGATCATCCACTCCGGCCGGTTGCCCGACTCCAGGAAGCTCTCGACGATCTTCAGCCGCTTGATGATCTTCTTGGGCTTCAGCTCCGACTTGGTCGTCGCCAGCTCCTCAAGAAGCGTCTCCTTCTCGGCCGCCAGGTCCAGTTCCATCAGCAGTTCGCGGATCGCTTCGGCGCCGATGCCGGCCCGGAAGGCTTCCTCGCCATGCTGGTCCTGCGCGTCAAGATACTCGTCTTCGCTCAGCAGCTGGAACTTCTTGAGCGGCGTCATGCCCGGCTCGGTGACGATGTAGGTCTCGAAATAGAGAACCCGCTCCAGATCCTTCAGCGTCATGTCGAGCAGCATGCCGATGCGGCTCGGCAGGCTCTTCAGGAACCAGATGTGGGCAACAGGCGCTGCCAGCTCGATATGGCCCATCCGCTCGCGGCGCACCTTGGAAACGGTGACTTCAACGCCGCACTTCTCGCAGACAATGCCCTTGTACTTCATGCGCTTGTACTTGCCGCACAGGCACTCATAATCCTTGATCGGGCCAAAGATCCGCGCGCAGAACAGGCCGTCACGCTCGGGCTTGAACGTGCGGTAGTTGATCGTCTCGGGCTTCTTGATCTCCCCGAACGACCAGCTGCGGATCTTGTCCGGAGACGCAAGCGAGATCTGAATCTGGTCAAAGACCTCGGGCTTCGCAACCGGCGAAAAGGCGTTGGGAACGAGTTCGTTCATAGTGGCTCCTCACCCCTTTGAAGGGGCAATCACAAGGTCTTGAAGGTCAGGCGTCGGCGGGGGCGTCGGTCGTCTTCAGCTCGACGTTCAGGCCGAGCGACCGCATTTCCTTCACCAGCACGTTGAAGCTTTCCGGAATGCCGGCCTCGAAGGTGTCGTCACCCTTGACGATCGCCTCATAGACCTTGGTGCGGCCGACCACATCGTCCGACTTCACCGTCAGCATTTCCTGCAGCGTGTAAGCCGCGCCATAGGCCTGCAGCGCCCACACTTCCATTTCCCCGAAGCGCTGGCCACCGAACTGGGCCTTGCCGCCCAGCGGCTGCTGGGTGACGAGGCTATACGGCCCGATAGACCGCGCGTGGATCTTGTCGTCCACCAGGTGGTGCAGCTTCAGCATGTAGATGTAGCCGACGGTCACCTTGCGGTCGAACGCCTCGCCGGTCCGGCCGTCGAACAGCTCCACCTGGCCCGAGCTGTCGAGCCCGGCCAGTTGCAGCATGATCGAGACATCGGCTTCCTTGGCGCCGTCGAACACCGGCGTCGCCATCGGAATGCCCGGCGTCAGGCTGTCGGCGAACTTCATCAGATCGTCGTCCGACATGGCAGCCACATTGGCCTGCTCGCCATAGATGGCGTCCAGGTTCTTGCGCAGCGTGACCATGTTGCCCTTGGCATTGGCAACCGCATCCTCATTGGCCGAGCGGATCTGCTCCAGAAGGCCCGCCACCTGCCGGCCAAGACCGCGCGCGGCCCAGCCAAGGTGCGTTTCGAAGATCTGCCCAACGTTCATCCGCGAAGGCACGCCCAGCGGGTTCAGCACCAGGTCGACTGCGGTGCCATCTTCCAGGAAGGGCATGTCTTCCGACGGCAGGATGCGGGAGATGACCCCCTTGTTCCCGTGCCGGCCGGCCATCTTGTCGCCCGGCTGCAGCTTGCGCTTCACCGCCACGAACACCTTCACCATCTTCAGCACGCCCGGCGGCAGCTCATCACCGCGCTGCAGCTTGTCCTTCCGGTCTTCCAGGCGCTCAGCGATGGACTTCATCGCCTCGTCATACTGGCCCCGGCTGGCTTCCAGGTTCGCCTGGATCTGGTCGTCGGCAACGCCGAACTTCCACCATTCGCGCTTCGGCTGCTCCTCGAGAACCGCCTCGTCGATCACCGCACCCTTCTTCACGCCCTTCGGGCCGGTCACGATGGTCTGGCCCATCAGGATGTCGCGCAGGTGGGCGAAGGTCGCCCGGTCCAGGATCCCGCGCTCGTCGGCGGCGTCCTTCTCCAGCCGGTCGATCTCCTCGCGCTCGATCGAGAGCGCGCGCTCGTCCTTGTCGATGCCGTGGCGGTTGAACACCCGAACCTCGACGACCGTCCCGGCAACGCCGGGCGGCAGCCGCAGCGAGGTGTCGCGCACGTCGCTGGCCTTTTCGCCGAAGATCGCGCGCAGCAGCTTCTCTTCGGGCGTCATCGGGCTTTCGCCCTTGGGCGTGATCTTGCCCACCAGGATATCGCCCGGCTCCACTTCGGCGCCGATATAGACGATGCCCGCCTCGTCGAGGTTGCGCAGCGCTTCCTCGCCGACGTTCGGGATGTCGCGGGTGATGTCCTCCGGCCCGAGCTTCGTGTCGCGGGCCATCACTTCGAATTCCTCGATATGGATCGAGGTGAAGATGTCCTCCTTCACGATGCGCTCGTTGATGAGGATCGAATCCTCATAATTGTAGCCGTTCCAGGGCATGAACGCGACGAGCGCATTCCGGCCCAGCGCCAGCTCGCCATATTGCGTGCTGGGACCGTCGCAGATGATGTCGCCCTTGGCCACGATATCGCCCACCTTCACCAGCGGACGCTGGTTGATGCAGGTGTTCTGGTTCGAGCGCTGGAACTTCATCAGCGTGTAGATGTCGACCATCGTCTTGCCCGGCTCGACGTCATCCGTCGCCCGGATCACGATCCGGCCGGCGTCCACCTGGTCGACGATGCCGGCCCGGCGGGCCGCGATCGCTGCGCCCGAATCCCGGGCAACCGTCTCTTCCATGCCGGTGCCAACGAACGGCGCTTCCGCCTTCACAAGCGGCACAGCCTGGCGCTGCATGTTCGAGCCCATCAGCGCCCGGTTGGCGTCATCGTTTTCCAGGAACGGAATGAGCGAGGCCGCAACCGACACCAGCTGCTTCGGGCTCACGTCCATCAGCGTGATCTGCTCGCGCGGGGCGATCAGGAATTCCCCGGCTTCGCGGGCGGAGACCAGATCCTCGATGATCCGGCCTTCATGGTCGACGTCGACGTTGGCCTGCGCGATGGTGTGGCGCGCCTCTTCCATGGCCGACAGATAGATGACCTCGTCGGTCACCTTCTGGTCGACGACGCGGCGGTACGGCGTCTCGATGAAGCCGTACTTGTTCACCCGGCTGAAGGTCGCCAGCGAGTTGATGAGGCCGATGTTCGGCCCTTCCGGCGTCTCGATCGGGCAGATCCGGCCATAGTGGGTCGGGTGCACGTCGCGCACTTCGAAGCCGGCCCTTTCACGGGTAAGCCCGCCCGGCCCGAGCGCCGAGACGCGCCGCTTGTGCGTCACTTCGGAGAGCGGGTTGGTCTGGTCCATGAACTGCGACAGCTGGCTCGAGCCGAAAAATTCGCGAACAGCCGCCACGGCCGGCTTCGCGTTGATGAGGTCGTTCGGCATCACGGTGGAGATATCCACCGAGCTCATCCGCTCCTTCACCGCGCGCTCCATGCGCAGCAGGCCGACGCGGTAGCTGTTCTCCAGAAGCTCGCCCACCGAACGCACGCGCCGGTTGCCCAGATTGTCGATGTCGTCGATTTCGCCCTTGCCGTCCTTCAGGTCGACAAGCGTCTTCACGACCGACAGGATGTCCTCGCGGCGCAGCGTCACCAGATCGTCCGGCGCATCCAGCCCAAGGCGCATGTTCATCTTCACCCGGCCCACGGCCGAGAGGTCATAGCGCTCCGGATCGAAGAACAGGCCGCCGAACAGGGCTTCCGCGGTTTCGCGCGTCGGCGGTTCGCCGGGGCGCATCACCCGATAGATGTCGGCCAGCGCCTGGTCGCGCTCCTCGGCCTTGTCGGCCATCAGCGTGTTGCGGATCCAGGGGCCCACATTCACATGGTCGATGTCGAGCACGTCGACATGGCCGAAGCCAGCCTCGGTCAGCTTGTCGAGATGCTCCTGCGAGACTTCGTCGCCAGCCTCGATATAGATGGCGCCGGTCTTCTCGTTGATGAGGTCAAAGGCCGAATAGCGGCCCAGGATCTCGTCGGCCGGCACCAGCAGCGTCTTCACGCCCTCGGTCTGCGCCTTCTTGGCAGCCCGCGGAGTCACCTTTTCGCCGTCCTTGAACAGCACTTCGCCGGTGTCGGCGTTCAGCACGTCATAGGCCGGCTTCTGGCCGCGCCACTGCTCGACAACGAACGGCATGCGCCAGCCGTTGAGCTTGGTGTCCCGCTCCCAGCGAACCGTGCCATAGAAATGGTTGAGGATTTCCTCTCCGTTCAGCCCCAGCGCATAGAGCAGCGCCGTCACGGGCAGCTTGCGCTTGCGGTCGATGCGGACGTTCACGATGTCCTTGGCGTCGAACTCGAAATCGAGCCACGACCCGCGATAGGGGATCACGCGGGCGGCAAACAGGAACTTGCCGCTGCTGTGCGTCTTGCCGCGGTCGTGATCGAAGAAGACGCCCGGCGAGCGGTGCATCTGGCTGACGATCACGCGCTCGGTGCCATTGACGATGAAGGTGCCATTCTCCGTCATGAGCGGCATGTCGCCCATGTAGACGTCCTGCTCCTTGATATCGATGACCGAGCGGGTGCCGGTGTCGGCATCCACTTCGAACACGATCAGGCGCAGCGTCACGCGCATCGGCGCGGCATAGGTCATGCCCCGCTGGCGGCACTCTTCCTTGTCATACTTCGGATCTTCCAGCTCGTAATTCACGAAATCGAGCTCGGCGGTGCCGGCGAAATCGCGGATCGGGAACACCGAGCGCAGCGTCTTCTCGAGACCGCTCACATAGGCATCCGCGGGTCGCGAGCGCAGGAACTGCTCATAGCTCTCGCGCTGCACTTCGATCAGGTTCGGCATCTGCACCGCTTCGGCGATGTTGCCGAAGATCTTGCGGATCCGCCGGGTGGAGCGGAAGCGAGTCGCTGGAGTGGTTCGGGCGGGTTCGACGGCCTTGGTTGCCATGTGGCGTGACGTCCTTCGAGTCATGATCCGGATGCGCAACAAAGACACGAAAAGCCGCAATGCCAAGGGGTTGGCCCTGGCAGCGGCTTTGCGCAGTCTCTGATCCTCCAGGCCCCATGCGTACGAAACGCTGCGCGACGGCGTCCCATGTCCCGAGCTGTGGAGGAGCGGCGGATATAGGGGCTGTTGTAGGAGAGTGTCAAACCCTGTTGCGGCGAAATCCGGCCCCGGCCCGGTCATTTCGCCGCACGGCACCCCAATCGACCGGCCGCATATCGTTTTTCAATATATTCCTTGACAGATCCAGTTTCAGTTTTATTGTTTTTCGATGCTACTCATATCGGAGTTCAATATGCCTTCTCGTTCCGACCTGCCCCTTGCCGCCAGCCGCTTCCTCGTCCGCGCAGGTGGCGTCCTCACCGCGGTCCTCGCCGTCTTCATCCTCGTCCTCGCCGTCATGATCACCCTCGCCTGGCCGCAGGTCGCCGCAAAGGCGCTCGAGGCGGACATGGAGATGAAGATTGCCGACGTCCAACCGTGGCTCAGCCTGGTCCTGCTGGGCGCAGCCGCCATCCTCGCGCTTGCCGCCCGCATGTTCGGCCGGCTCAGGACCATCCTCGACGCCGTCGTCGAGGGCGATCCCTTCACACGCGCCAACAGCCGCCGGCTGCGGCACATCGGCTGGCTGATGATCGGCATGCAACTGGTCGGCATGGTGACCGGCTGGCTCGGCAGCCGCCTCCCCGAGCACAGCGACCTCAGCACCGGCTTCGAATTCTCGTTCAGCGGCTTCCTCGCGGCCCTGCTCGCCTTCGTCGTCGCCCAGCTCTTCGAGCAGGCGCGCGCGATGCGCGACGACCTCGACGGAACCGTCTGATGCCCGTCACCGTCAAGCTCGACGCGCTGCTCCACGAACGCCGCATGACGCTCACGGAACTCGCCGAGCGGGTCGACATCACACTCGCAAACCTGTCCATCCTGAAGACCGGCAAGGCGAAGGCGATCCGCTTTTCCACGCTGGAAGCCATCTGCAAGGCGCTGGACTGTCAGCCGGGAGACCTGCTGGGATGGGAGCCAGATTAGCTCGACCGGGAGAGCTGGCCGCGGGCAAGGCCCCGCTAGTCCGGGTGGGGCTTGCAGGATGACAGAAGAAAGAAGGAAAGAACGCGGCCAAGCCGCGTCGTCGGACACGACAAAGGGGCGGGGATAGAGATCCCCGCCCCTTCGCGTGCCGTCCGGCCTTTCAGCGAGTCTGCGGATCAGCGCTGTGCGCTGACCGCAGCCGCTTCCAGCTTACTTCAGCTCGACGGTCGCGCCGGCTTCTTCAAGCTGCTTCTTGACCTTCTCGGCCTCTTCCTTGTTCACGCCTTCCTTGACGGCCTTCGGAGCGGACTCCACCAGCGTCTTGGCTTCGGTGAGGCCGAGGCCAGTGATGGCGCGGACTTCCTTGATGACGTTGATCTTCTTGCCACCGTCGCCGGTGAGGATCACGTCGAACTCGGTCTTCTCTTCGGCGGCGGGCGCAGCAGCCCCACCAGCGGCCGGCGCGGCAACGGCCACGGCAGCAGCGGCAGAAACGCCCCACTTTTCTTCCAGCATCTTCGAAAGCTCGGCGGCTTCGAGGACGGTCAGAGCCGAAAGCTCTTCAACGATCTTGTTCAGGTCAGCCATTGTATCTCTCCTAGGTCTCTATCAGGCAGCCTGGCTGTCGCCATAAGCTGCAAACACACGCGCAAGCTTGGCGGCCGGTGCCGTCGAAAGCTGCGCAATCTTGGTCGCAGGTGCCTGCAACAGGCCAACCAGCTTCGCCCGGAGCTCGTCGAGCGACGGCAGTTCGGCCAGAGCCTTCACGCCAGTCGGATCGAGGAGCGTCCCTGCCATCGAAGCACCGACGATCTCGAACTTGTCGGTGGTCTTCGCGAACTCGATTGCGATCTTTGCAGCCGCAACCGGGTCGGCAGAGGTGGCAAGACCAACAGGGCCGACCAGAAGCTGGCCGATGTCCTGATAGGGCGTGCCCTCCAGCGCGATGCGGGCAAGCCGGTTCTTCGTCACCTTGAACTGGGCACCAGCCGCGCGCATCCGCGTGCGCAGGTCAGAAACCTGCGCCACGGTGAGGCCATGGTTGCGGGTAATCACCACAACCTGGGTCTCACCCAGCGTCTTCGCGAGATTGGCGACCAGCTCTTTCTTCTGGTTCCGATCCATACTCACTCCATCACGTGTCATGTGCACACCGGAACGGCATGCACCAGTCAGAGCCATCAGCCTGGATCACGAGGAGTCCGGGCCCATGGCCCGCCCGAAAAGGATCGCCGACAGCAAAGGCCCATCAGGCCCTGCTGCAAATCTCTTCCGCCATCGCACGGCAGCGAAGAGCCAAAGCTGTTCCTCGTCTCATGCAGGCCCTGTCGGCTTAGATGCCGGACCTTGCGGAACCCCGGCACACCTGCAATCTCGGACGGCGCCGCAAACCCGAAAGCCTGCGAGCGGAATGCGCCCCTATAGAGAACCCGACCAAAAGGTCAAGGTGCCATGGCAGGCCTCGCTGCACAGTTCGCGCGGTCCATGGCCTCCAGTTGCCGCATCGTCTCCTCGCGGTCATAGCCGGTCAGCTGCCCAGAAGCCGCCATTGCCGCAGCGATCCCGGCAGCCTCGTCCAGAACCGCACAGGCCTCCCCTGTCCGCCCGGCCGGTAGCAGTTCTGCTGCAAGCGTCACCTCGGCCTTCAAAAGCCACCGCCGCCGGTCGGCATCCGTCGGCCTGGCCGAATGCCAGCTCCGCCGTTCCGCCACAGACCGGCTGAGCTCGCTGATCGCGCCCGCCCGGTCGCCCGCCCTTGCAAGGGCCTGCCCAAGCGAAAGGCGCGAAGCCTGCACCCACCACAGCACGGCCTCGTCGCTCGGGTCCGTCCGGCCCACCTCTTCCCAGCCCTCCAGCGCGCGGCGAAGAATGGGGACTGCTTCCCGGCTCTGGCCGGCGCTCAGCATGGTCGACCCAAGGTTCCACTGCTGGCGAAGCCCCATCCAGCGGATCCGGCTGTCCTCGGGCCATCGCTGCGCGGCCACACCCGCAAGCGCGATTGCCCGCCGGTAGCCCAGCTCGGCCCCGGCCATGTCGCCGAGATAATAGAGTGCCTCTGCCTCCAGATCGAGTGCTCTCACCTGCCGGAGCGCAGCCGGCAGGCTGGTGGCCGCGCCCAGGCCGCCGCTGTCCACCGGACCAACGTTTCGAGCTGCCTGCGCAGATGCGGCATGGTCCCCGGCCCAGCCAAGCCGCACGCCCTCGGCAAGCCACCAGGTCTGGGCAAGCGCGGCATCTCCCGATTGCAGGGCAACAGACTTCGAATCCGCCAGCAACCGACGCGCTTCATCCAGCTTGCCATCAGCCGAAACCTGCTCGGCAAGCTCGGTCTGCGCGCGGGCCCGCGCAAGTGCTGCCTCCGGGCTCTGGTCTCCCTCCAGAAGCGCAAGCGATTTGGAAAGCGAGTCCAGCGCAGCCGGTCGATCCCGCAGGCTCGGCCGGTCGATCGCGTTCTGAAGCACCGCCAGCCGTCGATAGCCCTCGGCCGCTTCCAGTCGCAGCGCTGGCGCAGCCTCCCCGGACGAAGCGACCCGCCCGAGCA
This sequence comes from Sandaracinobacter sp., assembly GCA_041749355.1. Taxonomy (GTDB): domain Bacteria; phylum Pseudomonadota; class Alphaproteobacteria; order Sphingomonadales; family Sphingomonadaceae; genus Sandaracinobacteroides. The sequence goes on from JBGTBK010000330.1 coordinate 12,009, forward strand.
CGGCGACCGCCTGAGCAGCAAGCCCGGCTCGAACCGCAACCGTGCCGGGCTGGCTGTCGAGCTGGTCGTTCAGCGCAGCCACCTGCGCACCGGCGAGAAGCTTCAGTTCCTCGGTGCTTTCCGCTGCCAATTGCCTGTCGCCGGCCGCCTGAATGCCCAGCCAGACAGCCGCCCCGGCCACAACCGCAAGCAGCACCAGCGCAACCGTCAGCCAGGGCCGCCGCTCGACAGCCTCCGCCGACAGCGGCTCGGCAGCAGCGGCCGGCTCCGGGCCACGGCTTCCCTCCACCCAGGCCTGCAACTCGTCTGAATAGGCAAACACCGGCGCCCGGGGCTCGCCTGGCACCCGATGCACAGGAAGCCCGCGTTGCGCCTCCCACCGCTTGGCCGTGCGCTCGTCCACGCCGAAGAAGCGTCCGATCTCCTTCCAGCCTCGCAGGCGCACCGGCGCAGCCTTGGGCCGCACCGGATTCTCCGCTCCCGCCCGCTCGTCGACCGTTGCCATGGCCCTCCACTTTCCGCGCAGAAGCCTAGCATGGCCCGCCGGAAGCGCCAGACGGGAACCCATGTCCCGTCATGCCCCGACCTGTCCCGACACGTGGGGACGATTAACCTGCACCAGCAGCGATAGCGTGACGACGAGGGGCAAGCACAGGCCGCCCCTTGGAAAACAGGGGAATTGCAATGCGTTTCTATCAGATTGTCGGTGCGGGTCTCGCCGCAGTCGCCTCGGCGGGCGCAGCCCAGGCGGCCCATCAACTCATCTACGCGCCGCTCACCAGAAGTGCCGCCTATTCGAACGCCCACCAGGGCCCGCAGGTCGCCGGCAGCGCGATGGTGGTCGAGAATGCGACCATCATCACCCAATATGTCGCGCCCGGTGGTACGTCGGTCCACGCGCCTCTCTCGCTTACCAGCAGCGGCGCTTCGGTTGCCACGCCAGGCGGATTTTCCAGCTTGCCGCCATTTGGCGGAAGCGCCAGCGCAGGCGCCGACCTCTCGACCGGCATTCTGAAGGCAAGCGTCAGCGGTTATGGCCCCAATGTCTTCGGCTCGCATGTCGGCTTCGCCGACGCGCGGCTGGCTGACACGCTCTACTTCACCAACAGCAGCGGCGGCGATCTCAGCGTTACCTTTCGCTATAGCTTCGATGGCCTCATCACCGACCCGAATGACGGAAACTGGGCCTATGCGACGGCCAGCCTCGCGTTCGGCTGCGACTTCTTCCGCTGCTTCAACGAAAGCGGCCAGGCCATCCGGTTCGGGAACACCGGCGTTGCCGCCTCGGACTCCATCAACGCCTACACCGACCAGGACGGAATCCGCCAGTTTGCCCGCAACATCTATGGTGACCAGTATCAGCTGTTTGACCGGTTCGACGTCTGGCAGTCCGCTCCCCATGGCGCGGGCGGCGCGATCGACGGCTGGATCCAGGCACGGCTCACCATCCCGACAGGCCTCACCTCGCTTGGCGTCAGAGGCGATCTGAACCTCGATTGCCGCGGCGGTGCCAGCTGCAATTTCGGCAACACCGGAACCTTCGGCTTCGTGGGCGGTCTGCCGGAGGGCCTCAGCCTCGGCTCGGCCTCCGGAGTCTTCCTGTCGGCGGCGCCCAGCGGCGGCGGCAATCCCAGCGCAGTTCCCGAACCAGCCAGCTGGGCTCTCATGATCGCAGGATTCGGGCTCGTCGGGGGCACCATCCGCCGAAGCCGATCCGCCCGCGCCGCCTGACCCCTGCCGAAACGGGGCAGACAAAAAAGAAGGGCCGGGGATTGCGCCCCGGCCCTTCTGTCATCCGATCACAGACCGCCTCAGGCGCCCATCGACGCCGGATCGACCTTCACGCCCTTGCCCTGGGTCGAGCTCAGCGCAATCTTCTCCACATACTTGCCCTTGGCGCCCGACGGCTTGGCCTTCACCAGCGCATCCAGGAACGCGTCCAGGTTCGCCTTCAGGTCTTCCTGCGGGAAGCTCGCCTTGCCGAGGCCGGCGTGGATGATCCCCGCCTTCTCGACGCGGAACTCGATCTGGCCGCCCTTGGCAGCCTTCACGGCTTCGCCCACGTTCATGGTCACGGTGCCCAGCTTCGGGTTCGGCATCAGGCCCTTGGGGCCCAGCACCTTGCCGAGACGGCCGACGAGACCCATCATGTCCGGCGTCGCGATGCAGCGGTCGAACTCGATGGTTCCGCCCTGCACGATTTCCAGCAGGTCCTCGGCGCCAACCACGTCGGCGCCAGCGGCCAGGGCTTCCTCGGCCTTGGCGCCGCGGGCGAACACGCCTACGCGAACGGTCTTGCCGGTGCCCTTGGGCAGGGTCACCATGCCACGGACCATCTGGTCGGCGTGGCGCGGATCGACGTTCAGGTTCACCGCCACTTCGATGGTCTCATCGAACTTCGCGGTCGCATTGGCGCGCACCATGGCGAGCGCCTCGTCGACTGGGAACAGCGCCAGAGGATCGGAAACGCCTTGCGCCTTCTGCTTCTTGGTCAGCTTTGCCATTGCGTCAGCCCTCCACCACTTCAAGGCCCATCGCGCGGGCAGAGCCCTCGATGGTCTTCATGGCCATGTCGATGTCGTTCGCGTTCAGGTCGGCCATCTTCTGCTCGGCGATCGCCCGGATGTCGGACTTCTTCACCTTGCCGGCCGGCGCACCCTTGCCGGGCGTCGTCGCACCCGACTTCAGCCCGGCCGCCTTCTTCAGAAGGAAGCTCGCAGGCGGCGTCTTGGTGATGAACGAGAAGCTGCGGTCCGCATAGACGGTGATCACCGTCGGGATCGGCATGCCCTGCTCCAGGCTGCCGGTCGCCGCGTTGAACGCCTTGCAGAATTCCATGATGTTCACGCCGCGCTGACCCAGCGCGGGCCCGATCGGCGGGCTTGGTGTGGCCTTACCAGCTGCAACCTGCAGCTTGATATAGCCAGTGATCTTCTTTGCCATATCACTTGCTCCAAAACAGGGTCAGGCCCGGGACTGTTCCTGGGCCCTTCCCTCCGGTTGTGCGGCCGTGTGGTCCAGACGGTTCCGGGCTTTCGCCTTTCCCCTCCCACGCTGACGCTTCCGACCGACCGCGGCACGGAAGCCTTCCTGCCCCCCAAAAAGGGAGGCACGAATTACTTGGTCTTCTCGACCTGTTCGAAATCCAGTTCCACCGGCGTTGCGCGGCCGAAGATCGACACCGACACCTTCACGCGGCTCTTCTCGTAATCGATTTCCTCGACGAGCCCCGAGAAGCTGGCGAACGGACCGTCCAGCACCTTCACCGAATCGCCGATCTCGAAGTTCGCCTTCTTCTTCGCCTTGGGCGCAGCCGCATCGGCCTCGGCCTTGGTGTTCAGGATGCGCGACGCCTCGGTCTCGGAAATCGGCTGCGGCTTGCCCGACGATCCCAGGAATCCGGTCACCTTCGGCGTGTTCTTCACCAGGTGATAGACCTGGTCGTTCATTTCCAGCTTGGCCAGCACATAGCCGGGGAAGAACTTCCGCTCGGATTGCACCTTCTTGCCGCGGCGGACCTCGGTCACCTTCTCGGTCGGCACTTCAACCGACTCGACCATGCCGTCCAGCCCCATGCGCGAGGCGTCGGACAGGATCTGGTCGCGAACCTTGTTCTCGAACCCCGAATAGGCGTGAATGATGTACCAGCGCGACATTAGGCTCCGATCCCCAGAAGCAGCTTCACCGAGCGCCCCAGCACCTGGTCGACGCCCAGGAAGAAGATGGCGAGAATGCCGGTCATGATGAGCACCAGGATGGTCGTGCGAACAACCTCCTGCCGCGAAGGCCACACGACCTTCGACGTCTCCTGCCGCACCTGCCGGACAAATTCGCCCGGGCTCGTCTTCGCCATCTCGGCACCTTCTCGATTCGGGAAAGCCCGTGATGGCCTTTCCCCAACAACAACTCCCGGCGAGGCCCCCTGTTTTCAGGGGCCAGCCGGGCCAGAAAACCATTCCCGCCCTCCGGCCGACATGGAACCGGGCAGACCCGGTTTCAAGCGTTGGCAGGAGTGGAGGGACTCGAACCCCCGGCCCTCGGTTTTGGAGACCGATGCTCTACCAACTGAGCTACACTCCTAAGGAGCGCGGGAAGCGGGCCTATAAGGGACCCCCGCACCGCGCGCAAGAGCCAGCGGAGCGCTCCGTCGGCAAGCCGTTCAGCTCCCGGTTTCCGACAGGCTGAGCAGGTTCCCGCAGCAATCCGAAAACCAGGCAACCCGCGCCCCGCCGCCCGGCGCTGTCCAGATGCCCCGCGCGTCCTGCCCCATACCCTCGTAAATCATGAGCTTCACCCCGGCCGCCGCAAGCCCGTCGGCAGCCGCCTCGATGTCGGCCACTTCCAGGCCCGCCACGGGATGCGGCCCGGCCTTGTGGTCCGGCATGGGCGTCACCCGCAGCAGCCCGCCGCCGAACAGGAAGAACATCCCGAAATCGTCGCGCGGCAGCAGCTTCAGCCCCAGCTTGCCGCCATAGAAGGCAACCGCAGCCTCCGCTTCCGCCACATTCACGAACGCAACCGATTTCCCCTGAAGCGCCCAGGTCATCCCCGCTCTCCCCCAAAGCAGGCCGAGAGCATACCAGCCATGGCCCGCAGCGTCATCCCGGAGCGCAAACGTCGCCGTCAGCCTGTTGACAAGGGGACACCCATTCGCCACATGCCCGCCCTCCAAGCCGGGGTTCCGGAGGGGTGGCCGAGCGGTCAATGGCAGCAGACTGTAAATCTGCCGGGTTTTCCCTACGTTGGTTCAAATCCAACCCCCTCCACCATCGGCCATGGGCCGATGGAGTCCTTGTTTGGCCGGGCTTTGCCCGGTTCGGCGCACTGGCGCCGGCGCGCGGTCGCGCTTGCGGCCGCAGGCGGCCGGGGTTTTTTGTGGCC